>DAITPV010000001.1:0-43318 GCA_036833435.1 Actinomycetota bacterium
GTCGGCCCCGGCCTTCCGCATCATCCCGAGCAGCTCGCCGGTTCCCGTGCCGAAGTGGATCAGTGGCACGCCGAGGTCCCGGAGCCCGGCGAAGATCCGGGTGCTGGTCGGGAGGACGCGCTCGCGGTAGTCGTCTGGATCAAGCGCTCCCGCCCATGAGTCGAACAACTGAAGCGCGTCGGCGCCCGCTTCGGCCTGGGCCCGGAGGTACGGGAGGACCACGTTGTCCGCGAGGGTGTCCATCAACCGTTGCCAGGTCCCTGGTTCCGCATGCATCAAGGCCTTGGCCCGAGCAAAGTCTCGGGACGGTCCGCCCTCGATCAGGTAAGACGCCAGCGTGAACGGCGCCCCGGCGAACCCGACAAGCGGGACCGAGAGCTCCTTCTTCAGGATGCGAACGGTCTCGATCGTGTACGGGACGTCCTCGGCGGGTTCGAGCGGCCGGAGGCGGTTGATGTCCTTCTCGGATCCGAACGGCTCCTCGATCCGGGGGCCCTCGTTCGCCACGATGCTGACGCCGACCCCCACCGCCGCGATAGGCACCATGATGTCGGAGAACAGGATCGCGGCGTCCACGTCCATCCGGCGGACCGGCTGCAGGGCGATCTCTGCCGCGGCCTCAGGGTCCCGGGTCAGCGTGAGGACGTCGGAGTCGCCGCGGAGCTTCCGGTACTCGGGCAGATACCGCCCGGCCTGGCGCATGAACCACACCGGGGTGGCATCCACCGGCTCTCGCCGGCAGGCTCGCAGGAACCGGTCCTTAATGAGTGTGGGACTCATCGGAACGAGTGTATCCGGGTGGCCATTGAGGACCGGAAGGAGACGGTCGGGCCAGCGTCGAACTGATTAGGACCGACTTCAAGGAGGACTAGCTTGCGCCCGCGTCGTCCGGCCATCGCCGTCCTGGCGACCCTCTGTCTCATCGTCGCGTTCCCTGTCCTGGCATCTGGGGCTACTGGGACTCGCATTGACCCTGACCTCCAGTCGCTCATCGACCGAGTGGGCCCCAGCGGAGACATCGCCGCCTTCGTCCACTTCGCCCAGAACGTTCCGTACGACGCAGGGGTCGAGGCTATCCGAGACGCCGGAGGCTCCATATCTACCGACCTTCCAGCCGGTCACCTGGCGTACGCGTACGGCCCGGTACCGGCGTTCCTCTCGCTGGCCACCAGGCCCGAGGTCACCTTCCTCGAGCACGGCGGCACCGAGCCACTGCTCCTGGAGACGGCCACCTGGGCCACCCGGGCCCGGACGCTGTACGAGGAGACCGGCGGCCTGGACCTCCGGGTCCGCGAGCCCGACGGCGACCTCATCGACGGCAAGGGCGTGGGCATCGCCATCGTGGATAGCGGCGTGGACGGCACCCACCCCGACTTGGAGTGGGCCGGATCTGGAGGCGCCGACCCCAAGACCCTCCTGAACTTCAAGGTGGCCTGCACCATGGTCAACCTGGACGACGCCGGATGCCTCGGTGGGATCGTGATGCAGGACGTACCCGACTCCGACACCTCGAGCGGTCACGGGACTCACGTGGCCGGGATCGCCGCCGGGAGCGGGATCGCCAGCGACTCGGACGGCGACGACACGACCACCGGCGACCGGATGTTCCGGGGCGTGGCCCCCGGAGCGAAGCTGTACGGGTTTGGAGCCGGCGAGGGCCTGTCGATCTTCATCCCGTCGGCGGCCGCGGCGTTCCAGTGGATCTACGACAACGGGCTGTCCCAGGACCCTCCGATCCGAGTGATCAATAACTCGTGGGGCGGCACCGGTGCACACGACCCCAACCTGGCGATCAGCAAGCTGAGCAACGCGCTGGTCGAGGACCGAGACATGACCGTGGTGTTCGCCTCCGGCAACGCCGGGGGTGACGGCACCGCCATCAGCACCAATCCGTACGCCAACAACCCCACACCGGGTGTCATCAGCGCGGCCAACTACAACGATGCGAACACTGGCGGCCGAGACCTGGACCTCGAAGCGAGCTCCAGCCGAGGACAGTCGGACCTTCCGGAGACGTGGCCGGACGTCGCCTCGCCGGGCACCGGGATCACCTCGACCTGCAAGATCGCCACGGTGGTGTGTCCCACGGGCGCTCCCGTGGCCTACCCACCGAACTACACGGACGCCACGGGGACCTCGATGGCCGCGCCCCATACCTCAGGCGTGGTGGCACTCCTATACCAGGCCGACCCCTCGATCACCCCCGCGGAGGTCGAGGACGTCCTGGAGGACAACGCCCACAAGTTCACCGCCGGAGCCGCATACGAGGCCGACCCGGCCAACCCAGACAACCAGTCCTCGTTCGACAAGGGCCATGGTCTCGTGGACGCCCGCGCCTCGGTGCTGGAGACCCTGGGCCTGCCCCTGAACTTCGGCCACGCGCCGGCAGCCGGATCGCCTTCGGTGACCATCGCTGCCCCATCGGATGGCGAGGTGGTTCCGCCGAGCTTCCCCGTATCGGGTGGTGCGGATCCAGGAGGTTTGGCTCCCACGGGGTCAACCACCACCGTCATCGCCGAGGGAGACTCCGGGGACCACCCGGACGACGTCCTCGACCTGGACTCGGTGACGGTCACCGAGGACACCTCGTTGGGGACCGTGACGATCGCCTGGACGGTGGCTGCCGTCGGGGCCCCTCCGGGAGGAGAGTCCTCATATCGGTTGTTCACCTCGGTCGACGGCGTCCCCCTCGACCTTCAGGTGACGTGGGACGGAACGACCCTCACCTGCACGGGTGACCTGCTCGCCACCTGCGTGCCGGGAGTGGCTGGCAACACGTTCTCCGCGACCTTTACGGACGCAGCGGCGTTCGGAGCCAGCCGTGGCGCGGTGATGTTCGATTCGTGGGCCGCCACCTACGCGGGCGCCATTCAGGATCGAGCGCCCGGAGGCGAGGGCGCAACATTCGTCTCGGCACCGGCTCGAGGACAGGAGCACGTGTTCGTGGCCACCTCTGGCGGAGGCCCGGGTGCCCTGGGCGAGGTCTTCGTGTCGGTCGACGGCGGGACCCCTGAATCCGCCGGCACAGGCTCGGGGCCATTCACGTGGTCCAACGCCGTGGGTCCGTTGACACCCGGCCCACACGCCCTGATCGCGGAGCTCGAGGTCTCAGGCAACCCGGTGGCCACGGACACCGCGAACGTCACGGTGGCGGAGAGCACCACTGAGCCGTCAATCGTCCTCGTGGCTCCCGACGACAACACCGAGGTACCCGCGAGCCTCATCGAGGTCCGGGGGATCTCCAACTCCGACGCCTCCGACGGGACCGCGTCGGTGCGGATCAGGGCCACGGATCCCGGCTTCGACAGCGGGTTCATCGACGCGGCCGACACCTCGGTGTCCGGCCGGTTCACCACGTGGGCCGCCGACTTGAACCTGGACGGCCTTGGTGGGAGGACGGTCACGATCGTGTCGGAGCTTCGGCTCAACGGCACCACCGCCGCCACCGACGAGGTCCAGGTCACCGTGAAGGCCCCCGCCGGCCCGGCAGCCCCCGTGGCGGGAGGGTCGAACGTCCTGTGCCCGGGGAAGGCACCGCCCTCCGCCACCCACGTGGTTGGGACGGGCGGCAAGGACGTACTCATCGGGACGCCGGGTCCCGACGTGATCTGCGGCCTGGGAGGGGGCGACCGGCTCAAGGGCCTCGGTGATGCCGATGTGCTTCTCGGCGGTCCCGGGTCCGACGTGCTGTCCGGAGGCGGGGGGAAGGACCGGCTGAAGGGCGGACCGGGAAAGGACGACCTCCTCGGAGGCGCGCAGCGCGACATCCTCAACGCCGGCCCCGGGAACGACGAGTGCTCGGGTTCGGGCTCGGACCGCCTCCGCAACTGCTGAACCGCGCTTGTTTCGCCGATCGGTCCTCCGGGTACCGACGGGGGCATGGACCGGTATCAGGAGCTGGTGAAGAAACGCGACGGCGAGGGACTCACCGACGAGGAGGCCGATGAGCTCGGCCGACTGATGGCCGAGCGTCAGGGCGAGGAGTACGCCAACGCCGACGACCCCCCCGAGGAAGTAGAGGTCGAGCGGGTCGGCACCGTCGACGCCACCGAGAAGGACGTCGCTGAGCTCGAGAAGCAGAAGGAAGAGGAGAAAGCCCGCCAGGACGAGAAAACCACCGGCAACTAGAGCCAGCGGACTCCTCGCCACGAATACCGCATCGTCCCTGGTCAGAGGGTGCGTGGACCCTGAAGCGTAGACTTGAATTGAGACCATGGCGAAGCGAGTAGACAGGGAGGGGTTCGGCCCCAACACCTGGCTGGTCGAGGAGCTGTACCGCCAGTACCAGGAAGACCCGCAGTCCGTCAGCGAGACCTGGCGGGAGTTCTTCGAGGACTACGTCCCCAGCAGCGGCGACGGCCAGGGAGCGCGGCCGGAGGCGAGGGCGGCCGAGGCCCCGGCGAGTTCGGAGCCGCCCCCAGCCAAGGAGGCCCCCGAGCCCGCAGCGGCGACGCTGTCTGAGCAAGGGGCCCGGCCGCCCGAGGCTGAGAAGGCGGAGCTACTGACCGGGATCCCCGCGGTCATCGCCAAGCGGATGGAGGAGTCCCTCGAGGTCCCCACGGCGACCAGCGTTCGCACCGTCAACGCAAAGCTCCTCGAGGTCAACCGGGGGATCCTCAACAACCACCTGAAGCGCCATCAGGGCGGAAAGATGTCCTTCACCCACATCATCGCGTACGCGGTGGTCCGCGCTCTCACAGAGATGCCGGGCATGAACGTCACCTATGCGGAAAAGGACGGGAAGCCCGCGGTCACCAGACACGACCACGTCAACCTCGGTCTCGCCGTCGACGTCAAGCGAGAGGACGGGACTCGGGTCCTCCTGGTCCCGGTGGTCAAGGAGGCCGACACCCTCGAATTCGCCTCGTTCCACCACACCTACGAGGAGCTCATCCAGAGAACCAACCGCAACAAGCTGACTCCCGACGACTTCGCCGGAGCCACCCACACCATCACCAACCCCGGGACCCTCGGCACCGTCCAGAGCGTTCCGCGACTGATGGCCGGGCAGGCCGCCATCATCGGAGTGGGAAGGATCGGCTACCCGTCCGAGTTCGCCGGGGCCGACGAGGACACCCTGGCCGAGCTCGGCGTGGGCAAGACCCTCACCCTCACCTCCACCTACGACCACCGGGTGATCCAGGGCGCCGAGTCCGGCGAGTTCCTGGCCCTGGTCGAGCAACTCCTCCTGGGCAAGGGGGTGTTCTACGAGCGGATCTTCCGCGCCATGCACGTCCCCTACGTGGCGGTGCAGTGGCGCCAGGACGAACGCCCCGAACGCGGAACCATCGAGGAGGCCGAGCAGCACATGCGCCTCCGCCAGCTCATCCAGATGTACCGGGTCCGCGGCCACCTGATCGCCGACCTCGACCCCCTCGAGCAGCGCGACCCCACCATGCACCCCGAGCTGGACCCGGCGACCTACGGCTTCACCATCTGGGACCTGGATCGGACCTTCGCCACCGGCGGGTTCGGCGGGCAACGCGAGATGAAGCTCCGGGACATCCTGGCGATCCTCCGCGACGCCTACTGCCGCACCGCCACCGTCGAATACATGCACATGCAGGACCCCGACCAGAAGGAGTGGATCCAGGAGCACTCAGAGGGCGTGGACACCACCCTCCCTCGCGAGGACAAGCTCCGGATCCTGTCGAAGCTCGGCGAGGTTGAGGCCCTGGAGCAGTTCCTCCACAAGCGGTACATGGGCCAGCGCCGGTACAGCCTGGAGGGCAGCGAGTCGCTGGTCCCCATCCTCGACGCGGTCCTGTCGGCCGCCGCCGACCAGGACGTGGTGGAGTCGGTGATGGGGATGTCCCACCGGGGCCGCCTCGACGTGCTGACCTCGATCGTGGGCAAGTCCTACTCCGACCTGTTCCGCGAGTTCGAGGGGGCCCTGCCGCTGGATCTCCCCCAGGGCTCCGGCGACGTGAAGTACCACGTCGGCGCGGAGGGGAAGTTTACCGGCACCAGTGGCAGGGACATCAAGGTCACCGTGGCCTCCAACCCCTCGCACCTGGAGGCGGTGGACCCGGTGGTCGAGGGGATGGCCCGGGCCAAGCTAGATCTCGTGGGTCGTCCGGACGAGGCTCCCGTCCTCCCAATACTGATCCATGGCGACGCCGCGTTCGCCGGCCAGGGCGTGGTGGCCGAGACCCTCAACCTCTCGGCCCTCCACGGCTTCGGCACCGGAGGGACCGTGCACGTCATCGTGAACAACCAGCTGGGGTTCACCACCGGGTCGGACTACGGGCGGTCCAGCACCTACGCCAGCGACGTGGCCAAGATGGTTCAGGCCCCCATCTGGCACGTGAACGGCGACGACCCCGAGGCCTGCGTCCGGGTGGCCCGCCTGGCTTTCGCCTTCCGCCAGCGGTTCCACAAGGACGTGGTCATTGACATGTGGTGCTACCGCAAGTGGGGCCACAACGAGGGCGACGACCCCTCGTACACCCAGCCGCTCATGTACCGGAAGATCAAGGACCTGCGGACGATCCGGAAGCGATACGTGGAGCTGCTGGTAAACCGGGGAGACCTGTCGGTCGAGGAGGCCGAGGAAGCCCTGGAGGAGTTCAAGCAGCGCCTGGAGCAAGCCTTCGAGGAGATCCCTCGGGAAGAGAAGGAGGCCCCGCCGAAGCTCGAGCGCCAGAAGCCGGCGCCGGCGGAGCAGAAGCCGGTGGAGACCGCGGTAGCGAGGGACAAGCTGGACGAGATCGTCCAGGCCATCACCACTGTTCCCGAGGGATTCCACGTTCATCCCAAGCTGGAGAAGTGGCTCGAGCAGCGCAGGCACGCGCTGGACGAGGACGCCGTTGATTGGTCGCTGGCCGAGGCGCTGGCCTTCGGAACCCTGGTGAGCGAAGGGCGGACGGTGAGGCTGAGCGGCCAGGACAGCAGGAGGGGAACGTTCAGCCAAAGGCACTCCGTGCTGGTGGACCAGGAGACCGGCGAGGAGTACACGCCGCTGAAGAAGCTGGAAGAGAACGGGGACGGGAAGTTCTTCATCTACGACAGCCTGCTGAGCGAGTTCGCGGTGCTGGGCTTCGAATACGGCTATAGCGTGGCCAACCTGGATGCTCTGGTGCAGTGGGAGGCTCAGTTCGGAGACTTCATCAACGAGGCCCAAGTGGTCGTGGATCTGTTCATCGCCGCCGGAGAGGACAAGTGGGGCCAGACGAGTGGAGTGACTCTGCTGCTGCCCCACGGATACGAGGGCCAGGGCCCGGAACACTCGAGCGCTCGCCTCGAACGCTTCCTCCAACTGGCCGCTGAGGACAACATGCAGGTCGTGGTCCCGAGTACCCCGGCTCAGTTCTTCCACGTGCTGAGGCGCCAGGCCTTGAAGGAGCGAAAGAAGCCACTTGTGGTGTTCACGCCGAAGAGCCTGCTTCGGATGAAGGAGACGTTCAGCGAAGCCTCAGCGCTGACCGAGGTCCGGTTCCAACCAGTCCTGCCGGACCCGGATCCCCCGAAGAACGTGGAGCGCGTCGTGTTGTGCCAGGGCAAGTTCTTCTGGGACCTCCTCAACGGCCGGGAGGACAAGCCCGTGGCCCTGATCCGAGTGGAGGAGCCTTACCCGTTCCCCAAGAAGGACCTGGAGAGGGAGCTGGAGAAGTACTCCGGAGCCGAAGTGATCTGGGCCCAGGAAGAACCCGAGAACATGGGCAGCTGGCCGTTCATGGAGCGCGAACTCCGCAAGCTCAGCCTCGAGCCGAAGGCCGTGACCCGCGAGGAAAGCGCCAGCCCAGCCACCGGCAGCTTCAATCTGGATGGTGACGAACATGCGACTCTGCTCCGCACAACGCTGGGGTAACCCAACCGGGAGAAGCCTTGCCTAGACAGAGTCTCACCAAACCCGAGACTTGGCAGATCGCGGAACTTGAAGACTCCCTTGCCGACGTTCCACAGCGAAATAGACGACTCGAACTCCCCCGGTTTCAACGTTCGATAGTCTGGGACGAACCCCAGCAGAGGGATCTCATCGCATCGTTGCAGCAAGGCTATCCGATCGGATCGCTTCTCTTGTACGAACGGGGAAGCGAGGCCGGTAACGTCAAGCGCTATCTTCTTGTAGATGGGCTTCAGCGTACGACTGCGATCAGGAACTACCTGCGCGAACCTTTGAACTTTGCGTCCATCCATCACCTTTCCCTCGAGCGTCTCGAGCCGGCCAAGGCGACGATCCAGGAGTTGCTGGGCGTGGCGGACGCTGGCGCTCTTAACCGAGCGATCGATAACTGGATGGTTGGAACAAGAACGCTCCGAGCGGCCGACGGATACTCATCCCATGGCTTCCTTGAGACGCTCGCCAGTGAACTCCAGATTGGACCTCCTGATTCTCCGGAACTACTCTACGAAGCGATTGATCCCCTTCTTGACGAGATCCGCGAGCAAGTCGACATTCGACGGATGTCCTTGCCGATAATCATCTACGAGGGTGATGAAAGCCACCTACCAGACATCTTCGAGCGAATCAACGCGCGCGGAACCGCACTCAGCAAGTACGACATCTACGCGGCCAGCTGGGTCGATCAGGAAACGCGAATCGAAAACACCAAAATACGGGATGCGATCGATGAGAAGTATGAGGAACTTCTTGAAAGCGGATACTCAATACATGGCTTGGAGCAGGATGGTGAGCGCGCATACAGTTTGTTCGAGTACCTCTTTGGGTTGGGTAAGGTGATCTCCCAGGAGTATCCCCGCCTCTTCTCTGCCAAATCAGATCCAACCGAAACCGAATCCATCGGCTTCACTCTGGTAACCGTGGTGAACCAGATGCGCCTTGCGGAGATGCCTCGCTTGCCCGGCCGTCTACCGCGCGACCCTCAGGGCCGAATTGATCCTTCCCAGTTCGAGGAGCCCCTCTTTGACGCCATCAACAGGGTGGATGAATGTCTAAGGCCCTTCTTGGGAATCGCCTTGAACCGGCGAACGGGACCTCCCTCGGTGGGCCACACCGAGTATCAAATTGCATCACTCATCGCTAGGGCACTTGCAGGACGGTTCGTGTCCCGCACCTGGGAGGAACGCCGAGATTGGGAAGAAGAATGGGCGACTATGAGCACTAGCCTGCCTCAGCACTATCTCTATGACATCTTGTTGCAAAACTGGAGGGGCTCTGGAGATACCAGGCTTTTTGACATGACTTGGAGAGAGGAACCTGTAGGCACCTTCCGTCTCTCAGCCCACTACTCGCGCCCCATCCCTAGGAAAGAATGGGACGAGGCCCTAGGTCTCTGGTTTCGTGAGCAAACCCAACGCGAGCAACGGTCCCGTCCGAAAGTTCGAGCAGCAGACAAGGTCTTCCTCAGGTACGTCTACTCCGGGATCGTTAGTTACCTGCAAGATGCGCGCGACACGTTTGAGCTTGAGCATCTCTATCCCGTTAGCAGGCTCCGAAGTCTCATCCGTACGGATGAGCCAGGCTGGCCGATCAGCTCGGTGGCAAATCTCGCACTCTTCGACTGGATCCTGAACCGTGAGAAGTCGAAGCTGACTATCCGAGAATACCTCGAGAGAATTGATGATGACACCGAACGAGGAAGGGTCGCCGATCGAGTCCGGAGTTTTCTGCTCTGTGAGATCCACGACGTGGAGATACCTCGAGAGAATGCCACGGATGTCCTGACGCGTGAACAATACGAAAGCTTCCTGATACGTCGCTATGATCGGATGAAATCGCAGCTCTATGAGAATCTCGGGATTGGGTAAGCGAACCTAAGCCTTCATTGTGACCACCCCGCGAATGGCATCGGCACCGACCGCGAGGCGTGTCAGCGGGTCTTTGAACAGCCACGAGCGTCGCTCCCTGAAGCATTGACAGCGCAACCTCTTCGATTCGATCAAAAGGGATGGGAGGCAGCTACCACATGGCAGGGAAGGCCTCCGACACCCTCCCAGACATGGGCCCTCCTCCAAGATCCCCGCCTACCTCGCCTGTTCCGAGAGCAAGTCGCGCGTTCTGCCGCAAAGTCACCCACCCTATTAGGGGCGTTCGCCCAATCCAGGGCTGCATCTGGGCGTTCCCAGCAAGAAATCATCAAGGATGTGCAAAGGCTGACCGGTCGAAGCATTCGGGTGCAAACGGCGGCCCGGCTCCTAACCACCCGGACACAGCTCGGCTCATGGAAGATTCGCTTCACTAACCTTGTATCAGGCCGTTTCACGGAGCTACTGTTCGAGCGATCCTTTCGACCAAAGCTTGAGTCCCTCCGTCTCCAGCTGCATGAAGAGACCGGCCAGCGAAACTACCTTGATTATCGGATTTCCGCCGACCCTGATTTTGAGATAGGGATCAATCTAAAGAACGCTGGTGTCCAGTATCGGGAGTCAGCCAAATGGGTCGGTCTGCATCCTGAGGATACCCTTCCGATTGCTACCTACAAGATTTTTGGCTCTGAAGTGGCCAGGATCCCCCCTCTCATCTACGTCTTTCTCGTGGACTGGACATTGCTCGAGCGACTACGAGCAATCTACTGGACGAAACTACTCAACGATCAGGAGAGAGCCGTCTTTCGCTTCATCGCAAGAGCAAGAGCCATTCCTCGAAATGTGGAGGATGCGTTCATTGACGGGACCGCAGGCCGCGGACTGGCCAGGTTGACTAGGCTGTTGGGCTACGCAAGCCTTGAACCTTCCGAGTTACCGTTTCGTGCCATCTCGGCGGGCAAGTGCCGTCGTATCTTCTATGACCATCACGACCGAAGCCCGTACGTTTATAGGCGTCGAATGAACACGGATCCGAACGTTCACATAAGTGTCTCGGAGGAGACTCTGAGTTTCGCCGTGTTTGTTGACAAGTACCTCGCTTCGGCAAAGAGTCGCCGCGACCTTCTTACGGAGCTGCGCCACACCATCCACCTACGAGTCGTTTCTCCCAGTGTTTGACTCTTCAAATGGCGACGAGTTCCCCCTGAACTCCCGACGGACGAAAACCCTCCTCGAGCTGATGCCGCATGGCGACCCCGATGGTCCGAGCGAGCGGGGGAGGTACTGCATTGCCTACTTGAACCTGAATCGCACGACGGGTTCCAGCGAATCGAAAATCGTCGGGGAATCCGTGAAGCCGCCTGAGTTCCGGAACGCGTAACCGTCGGTTCTCCCAGTGGAAGGGTCCAACGTACGGACCGGGCTGCGCCTGGATAGTGCTCGCGGGTCTCGATGGATCCAGCTTGAGTAGAAACGTCCAATACCTAGATCGCCACTCGAATATCGGGTGGGGATGCCCTTCGTGAGCCGTGAAGTAGAGATAGTTTCTTCCGGGAGGAACCCCCGGAAGAAGGTGCCCGAACTTGCCGCCAACGACCTCCTCTGGCTCGGGCGACGTGACCAAGTCTTCAAACACTTGCCCCGACGTCACGTGCGGAAGCAAATCCCCCAAATTCTCGGGTGGGCGCCTACGTTCGTGTTCACCCCAATGTGTGGGGGGTGGAAACCTCAGTGGTTGATTCTCTCTGGATCCGATTAGAAAAACACGCTGTCGGTTCTGCGGAACCCCGTAATCAGCGGCGTTTAGCACGGCGGCAGTGAGCGAGTAGCCAAGCTTGCGAATACCTTCCTTCAGGCCCGTAAAGAAGGGTGAGGATTGATTACGGTAAGCGAGGCCAAACACATTCTCCATTACGAACGCTCGTGGCCGAAGAGCGTCCAAGAAGCGAAGATAGTCCCACAAAAGACCAGCGCGGGGGTCTCGCCCCTGTCTCTTGTATTCGAGGTGAAAACCCGACTTGGAGAAGGCAACACACGGAGGGCCTCCCAGAAGAAGGTCCACCTCGCCAATGGCCACGTCTAGATCCCGCATGACCTGTTCGGGATCCAGCCGAGTAATGTCCTGGGGGCGTAAGTGGCCCAAGTCAGGGAAATACTTCCGGTTCAGATCAAGTGTCTCGACAGCTGTTTGCTCATTTTCGACCGAGTAGACGACTGAAAAACCCGCCTGCTCGAAACCCAGGTCAAGTCCTCCCGCTCCAGCAAAGAGGCTTACTGCTGATCGCTGCGTCATCTTGAAGCAATCCTCTGCCGTACCGCCTGCACGATGCGATCCGCCGCCTCCACGGGATCCTCATGCTCCCACACGCGGATCGGCATCCAGTCTGCTGCCACGAGAAGGGCATCATTCCGTGAATCCCGGGCTCGATTCACCTGAATCTTGGTTCTCCAGTATTCAGCGTTCACCCGCGGAAAGGTGAAGTGTTTGGGACAGCCATGCCAATAGCAGCCATCAACGAAGACAGCGACGCGAGCCTTTGCGAAAACGAGGTCCGCGGTACCAACGTCCACGAACGGCCGGCGGGCCACGCGATAGCGAAGACCGGAACGATGAACCTGGGCTCTGATCGCCAGCTCCGGCCTCGTGTCCTTCTTGCGATTCCCTCTCATAACCGCACGCACTCCCGCTGATGAGGCCCAAGGCACATATGGCTGAGGGGCTGCGCCCGTGAATGACATCGTCGTGATTCTAAGTGCCTGGACTAGGCAGGCGCTAGCCCGATCCGGCGTTGCTTGCGGGACTTGTTAGCTATCAGGGCCTAGTTGACAAACGGCGCTTAGTTGGTTAAGGTCCTCCCCCAAGACTCGCAGAGGAGGAGGCCGTGGCGGTTCAGAATTCGATCCCTTCGGGTTACGCGGAGACGGACGATTACATCGGAGTCGCACACCAGCAGGATCGGCTGCGGCTAGTCACGGTGCAGCTCCCATGGCCAGCACTAGTAAAAATGGTGAAGCTCCCCGATCCGAGCCGCCAAACCGACTACAACCGACCCCTGCGGCCCGGGCATGCTCAAAAATTCATGCAATACATCGATGTCGTGGATCAGCCCTATACGCCGCCGATTGCCCTCTTCACAGACCCTGCAAATCTGGACGTCCAAGAGATCAAAGGGCTTCCTCAGTCGATAGGCAACGTCCGGTTCGTGCTGGCCAAGTTCATCCGCTCAGCCCGGGATCAAGTTCACATCCTCGACGGACAGCACCGCATCTTCGGGGGGCACCTCCTAGAAGCCAAGTACCAGGAGGACCTCGCAAGCGCCCGCGAGCAATATCGACGAGCTGAGAAGTTCGAAGGTACTGAACTCGTCGCTGAAGCCCGTGACCGGGTGCAGAGGATTCAAGACAAGATCGCCCGGTTTGGAAGCATGACTGTCACTGTGCAGATCGCCCTCACGGGGGATCGTGGGGTTGCAAAACAGATCTTCGCCGATGTCGCCGATAACGCGCTAGGAATTTCTCGTTCGATCCTAAGCGAGTTTTCCACACGATCCGCCTTCAATCGGGCTGCGCAGGAACTGGCCCAGAAGGATCTCGCCGGTGTGGTCGACAACGTCAAGGATCGGATGTCGCGATCAAACCCTCACTGGCTCAGCCTCAAGGACGTGGTCAATGTCGTGCAAGGCCTTGAACTGCCGCTTGCTAAGCGCTGGTCCCACAAACTAGAGGAAAAGCTGGACGAGGGAAGAATATACAAGCAAGGCGCGGTCTTTTTCGCGGGACTTGCGGAGGCGTTCCCCGACGTCCGCCTTGTTCTCGATGGCGAACTCAGCGGTCCAGATCTGCGACTCGGGGGGGAGCAACAGAGCCTGCTGGGCTCAACAACAATGATTCGAGTTCTAGCCTCGGCCTACCGGGTCCTACGTGACGGCGACGAACACCACGGCCCCTTGCAACATGACGAGATTGTTGGCTTCTTCGCCTCCCTACCGATGCAAGCTGGATTTACGGGAGAGACGAGGGAAGACGCCCAGCCATTGCTCGACGCCCGTTGGCTTGAGACAGGAAAGTTCAGCTACCCGTACGTGGCCCCTGTGGCTAGAACGCAGGACATCGAGGAACTGACCGAGTTCATCGTGGCATGGACTAGGGAACGAAGCGAGACCGAAACCTAGGGAAGGGAGGACGATGTGTCGGACAGAAAGACGGTATTCATCGCCTTTGCCAAGGAAGACGAGGGGATCCGCAATCTATTCACCGGTCAACGTGTGCACCCTAAGACGCCCTTCGAATTCATCGACATGGCAGTCAAGGAGCCCTACAAAAGCGAGTGGAAACAGAAGGTGCGTTCGCGAATCAAGCGCAGCGATGGTGTCATCGCGCTGGTCTCCTCGAACACGCCGTCAGCAGATGGCGAACTCTGGGAGATCAAGTGTGCGGTCGAGGAAGACCAGCCGTTGGTCGGCATCTGGATCGAAGACAAGTACCGGACGAAGCCATCGGTGATGGGAACTACTGCATGCAAGAACTGGACCTGGCAAAACGTGGCTGATTTTATCGACAGCCTGTAAGGGAGACGTCGTGAAACGCGCGCTCCTGATCGGTGTAGACGAGTACACGAACTTCCCTACCTTGACGGGTTGCGTAAGTGACGTGCTCGCTCTGGAACCCCTTCTATCCCAAGACGAGGATGGGAGTCCCAATTTCGACTGTCAAGTTAATGCCAGCGTAGATGTGACAGAGCGGGATGAGCTTATCGAGGCGTTACGAAGTCTTTTCGCACCCGGAGCCGACATAGCCCTCCTGTACTTCGCAGGTCACGGAGCTGAGATCGACGGCGACGTGGTCATTTGTTCAACGGATGGGACGACCTCCTCGCCAGGGATACCCCTCGCCCAGGTTCTCGGCTTCGTTCAATCCTCGTCCGTAGGGGAGGTCATTCTGCTGTTGGACTGTTGCTTCTCGGGAGCTGCGGGCGGCGTCCCTCAGCTCGGTCTTAGCACCGCGGCTATTCGTGACGGTGTATCGATCTTGGCGGCTAGTAGGCCGGAACAGACGGCCGCGGAGGCACCGACGGGGCGGGGAGCGTTTTCAACGTACTTGTGCGGGGCTCTGGGAGGCGGCGCGGCCGATGTCGTTGGCAAGGTGACTCTCGCGGGGATATACGCCTATCTCTCCGAATCGTTTGGGGCGTGGGACCAGCGACCGACTTTCAAATCGAATGTCGACCGGCTTCACGAGATCCGTCGTTGTAGACCTGCGGTGCCCCTGCAGGAGTTACGTCAGCTGCCTGAGATCTTTCCAAGTGCAGACGAACAAGTGTCGCTGGATCCATCGTACGAGCCTACTGAGGAACCCAAGGATGACGAACATGAGGCTGTCTTCGCAATTCTTCAACGGTGCCGCGCGGCGAAGCTTGTGGAGCCGGTCGGCCATGACCACATGTACTATGCAGCCCTCTACGGCCTTTCGTGTCGTCTAACACAGCTCGGAAAACACTATTGGCGGCTGGCCGAGCAGGGTCGACTGTGACGGTTGTGGGTGCCACAGGGCACCAGCAGATTCCCGGACCAGCAATCGAGTTCGTTCGAACGAAGATTGGTTCCGTCCTCGATCAATCCGGTCAGTTCACGGGGGTCTGCTGTCTAGCCGCCGGGGCCGACCAGCTCTTTGCGCGGGCCGTACTAGAACGCGGAGGCTTCTTGCACGCGATAATCCCTTCAGAAGGATACGAGGCTACGTTTGCGAGCAAGACCGATCGCGACACATATGTGTCTCTGCTACAGCGAGCGGACATTGTCGAACGCTTGCCCTTCCCTAGACCAAGTGAGGACGCTTTTCTGGCAGGAGGAAAGCGGGTAGCAGACGAGGCAAATGTCATCGTGGCGATCTGGGACGGAAAGCCTGCCCGAGGCAAAGGAGGAACCGCCGACGTGGTCGCTTACGCGCGTGAGCGTCGCAAGAGGGTCGTTGTAATCTGGCCCCATGGACTGGATCGATAGGATCAACCGCGGGGAGGGGACCAGCTTGAAGGGAGCGCATCACATGCCGGGAGAAGGGCGAGAGATCTTGAAGCGTCCTTTCCTCTATCAATTCGCTGAACCTGTCTCCGGAGAGATCCGGAGCGATACGAGGATTACCAAAATGCCAGAGACCACCGACGATGAGGGCGGACGACGCAAGCATATCCAGCGACGTCACGCGACGCCCTTCCTAACAAGAACCGCTGAAGTGGCGCCGGGGCCTGTGGCCAATCGAACAATACTCACGCGCGCACGCGAAACAACCGACGATGAGCCCCGACAACTACGGTGGCTGAGGAGCACGCCTTTTGTCCAGCAAGTCCCGAGTCTCGGGGCGCGAAAGTCCAGGGGCAGGACCATTGTCACCGAGGCTCGGGAGACTACCGACGACTGAGCGAGACGCGGACAAGAAGCACAAGTCCAAGCCTACGATCTTGTTGGTGGCCCACGGAGTCGACGAGCACTCGTCTCACCTCGAGTCTCTGCTTCGGGCGCGAGGCCACGCAAGGGTCACTCGGATTTCCACCGATATACTTCCGAACGGGGACTTAACCTGGTCCCCAGGAAAGAACCTCATTCTCGGCGACGATCATGTTCCGCTTTACGGTGCGGGCCTATGGCGTCGACCAGGCTTTCCCTCGGTTTCGGACTATGCAAGTGAATTTCGGGATTTTGCCGTCTCAGAATGCCTAGATGCTTTCGAGGGAGCGGTCTTGGCCAATTCCATCACATGGCTGACACACCCATCCGTCCTGACATACGCAGAGCTGAAACTGATCCAGCTCCAGGTCGCACGCCGCCTAGGCATCACGATCCCAGCCACCCTAGTGACTAACTCGGCCGATAAGGCAACTAGATTTGCCCAGAAGCATCAGCAAGTCGTCGTCAAACCCGTCAGATATGGCCTCCTCAATAACGACGCCGCTCGCCCCCTCGTGGCATGGACTAGCTCGGTATCCGAGGAGGATCTTCAGGAACTCAAAGGGCCCCCAGTCATTGTCCAGGAACGAATCGACGCCGAAGCGCATTTGCGTGTCGTAACGATTGGCCAGCGCACGTTTGCCGCAGCCCTCCGGACTGCCGAACTCGACTGGCGGTCAGAACTCTCAAACCACGAGAGTTTCGCTCCCGTCGCTGATCTCGATCTAATGAGACTTCTTGAGGACCAGGCTCAGCGAGTCGCTCGCGTCCTCCAGCTTGGCTATTCAGCTCAGGATTGGGTTCTCGCACGAAGCGGTAAGTTGTTCTTCCTCGAGGCCAACCCCAACGGCCAATGGCTCTTCCTCGACGACGCGTTCTCCGGGCAGATCTCGGAGTTCCTGGCTGCAGAGCTTGAAGCCTTGGCGACCGCGGTCACATGAACGAGACCTGGCGGCGGCTTCGCGCATACCTGACGGGTAACTCGGAGGTTGCCGAGGACTTGGCGATCCCGGCTGTCGAGGACGTTCCTTGGGTTCAGGCGGCCGCGCAGGACCCCGAAAGTGCTGACTACGCAGTCGAGGCAGCGAAACGCAGCGCGGATTTTGCGAATTCAGCCGTCAGTCAGGTTCAAGACAAGGCCTCTGCCCTGCTAAGCGTCACCCTGGTCCTGATTCCGTTTGCAGCCGGAGCCTTGGCTGTCGCCTCGTCTCGAGAGAACTCGTGGCTTCGTGTGATCTCGATTGGATGTTTCGCCTTCGTAGCCCTCGCCCTGGCGTGGGCGGCTTTGCGTGCGTTCTTAGCGTCCGGATCAGTACTTGGAGGAGGACTCAACATCGCGCGCCTTTCACGCTCAGGTGATGACTCCGCTGCATCGCTAAAGACCAGGGAGGCCCAGACATGGCACTGGTCTGCGCAGGTCGCGATGGAGGTCGCCACTCGCAGATCTGGAGACCTGTTTTCTGCACGGCGGGCCCTCATCATCGCGCTTGGATTTGCCGGCCTGGGGACCTTCGCTCTCTCCGTATCCGAGGAGAGAGCTGGCCAACCTCCGACTGTGCCGATCGAGCGCGAATCACCGTCTGGAATGAAGACGCACAGCGATTGCGCAGTCGCAGCAACAGGGGCCTCTCCACCGGTTTGCTTGGCTCCCTGATCCAAGGCCTGACCGATTCTTTTCTTCAGGTCCTCAGGTTTCCTCACCGGTCCGAGCGGTCGGAAGTTCGTAGTCCTCCGAAGGGTTTCTCAGTCATGCTCCGGACGCTTGCCGACGATCCAACCTTACAACGCCCTCCTTCTACGAAATCTTTCTCGCGCTCAGCTTCCGGCGGGTGGTGAATGGCGAGTCTATTGATTGCATTCCTCTTCCCTCAGATATACAGGCGAACGTCGACCGAATCGTCCGGACCGCTAGCGAAAAAATCTCATCTGCTCTCGCCAGGGAAGCAATTGCTGCGGAAATTGAAGCGGAGGCCACGTAGGTAATCTCGTCTGGGAAGCTGCGTCACCTCATTACTCTTGCACCTGGCCTGCTTTAGTCGTTTCTACCCTGCCTCTCCAGGTAGATGGGACTTCTAAGGAACCGCCTCGGATGTCGACCTGCAAACATGAGTTCGTGGCGCCGGATCAGGGTCCCTTGCTTGTTCACAAGGTTGTGTCCTTCGGCGAGAAAATGCCTAATCAATGCGCGCTCCACCAACCTAAGGACTGTATTTAGTTGCTGGCCCTGGCGAGGTCGAACGACACCGGCCAACACGATTCTGGCTCCGGTTTGGGCGGTTCTCAGGTTCTCCACCAGATTGACGTTGTTCAGTTGCTGGTCTACTCGCCTTCGAATCGAACCGCTCGCTTGCCCTATGTAGATTGCCTCGTAGCGGTTGCCCCAATGCCGGGCGAAGACGTAAACGCCGGGTCTCGTTGGAAGGCTAATGAGGTCGACCGCATAGCCGATACCCTCTCGTCTGAGGGGAATCGGGCGACTCCACTCAACATAGAGTTTCATCTTGATCTGAGCATAGGGCGCTCAGTTTAGCCTCGCCGTAGGTGGACATCCTTGGGAGCCTCGGGAGTTCCGACTCCAGTCATACAGTCGGCATCTTGTAGACTTCGACCTGAGAGCGGAACTCATTTCTTCGAGGACTTGTCGACGCTCGTCGTCGGTTCTTCCCGAGGAACAGCACGTCGCGGATGAGGACCTCGCCCATTGACTTGCCGACCACGTCGGCTCGGTGCCGTCGTCGCTGGTCAAGCGCAGGTCGATCAACGGCATGGCCAGCCATTGCTTGGCCCGCAGGCGAGCACGCTTGATTCTCCGGCAGCTCGGCGAGGCCCCCCTTCACCCACGACAGCGAGCCTACCTGCCCGGTCTCGGTCCCCTCCATCTGCATGAACATAGGCCTGACCTGGGCGAATACGTAGATGTCAGAGGAGGTAGCTGCGGGCACGCTCACCATGATGCGACGCTTGCACCTCGTCCCGCAAGATGCCGGGCTCCTTCCGGATTCCAAGCAACCACTGAGAAGAATTCCGCTGCTGAGCGGTCACCAGGTCATTTAGAGGCGCTAGAGTGTCGATCTCCTGCAGCGCGTGGCGTCCAACCACCGTACGCTCTTCACCGTGGAGACTCGCAAGACTGTCACCTTTGTGTTCAACGACGTAGTCGGGTCGACCTCACTCGGCGAACAACTCGATCCGGAGCCTCTTCGGCGGGTGATGACCACTTACTTTGAGAGGATGCGGGCTGTCCTCGAGCGGCATGGGGGCAACGTGGAGAAGTACATCGGGGACGCGATCGTGGCCGTGTTCGGGATCCCCGAGGTGCACGAGGATGATGCCCTTCGGGCCGTCCGGGCGGCTTCCGAGATGCGCTCCACGCTCGATGAACTCAACCGCGAGCTCGAGGACCGGCACGGCGTCCGGATCGAGGCACGGACCGGGGTCAACACCGGCGAGGTACTGGCCCAGGAGACTCAGGCCGACACCCCCCTGACCGCGGACGTGACGAACACCGCCGCCCGGCTCGAGCAGGCCGCCGGGACCGGCGAGATCCTCATCGGCGAGTCCACCTACCGACTGGTCCGGGACGCCGTCACCGTCGAGCCCGCCGGCCCACTGGAACTTAAGGGCAAGGCCGCCCCCCAGACCGCCTGGCGGCTCCTCGAAATCACTCCAGAGGCGCCCGGCGTGGCCCGGAGGCTAGACTCCCCCATCGTCGGGCGGGACCGCGAGCTCTCCCTCCTCCGAGAAGCGTTCGATCGAGCCACCCAAGGGCCCTCCTGTCGGCTAGTAACCGTCATCGGCCCCCCCGGCGTCGGAAAGACCCGCCTCAGCGCGGAGCTCATCTCCTGGCTGGAGGGCCGGGCCCGTGTCCTCCAGGGCCGTTGCCTCCCCTACGGAGATGGGATCACCTACTGGCCCGTTGCCGAGGTGATCCGGGAGGCCGGCGCCATCAGAGAGGAGGAGGCCGCCGAGGAGGCCGTCGCCAAGATCGCCTCCCTGTGCGGCGACGATGAGGACACCGCGACGATCGCGGAGCGGCTGACCTCGGTCATCGGCCTGACCGACAACCTCGCCCCGCCGCAGGAGACGTTCTGGGCGGTGCGCCGGCTCCTCGAGGCCATGGCCCGGCACGAGCCGCTGGCGGTGGTGTTCGACGACATCCACTGGGGCGAGGCCACGTTTCTCGACCTGGTCGAGTACCTGGCCGGATGGAGCACCGGTGCGCCGATCCTCCTCCTCTGTCTGACCCGCCCCGACCTCATGGACTCCAGGCCCGCGTGGGGCACCGCCGTCCCCGACGCGACCTCCATCCGGCTCGACCCGCTCACCGAAGAGGACAGCGAGCGGCTGATCGACAACCTACTGGGCCGGGCTCCCCTCGACGAAGAGGTCCGGGCCCGGATCCGCCTAGCCGCGGAGGGCAACCCACTGTTCGTGGAGGAGATCCTCCGAATGCTCGTCGACGACGGGCTCCTCCAGCTCGACGACGGCCGGTGGGGTGCCGCGGGCGATCTCGAGTCCATCTCCATCCCCCCCACGATCAGCGCGCTGCTGTCCGCCCGGCTGGAGCGCCTGTCGCGCGAAGAGCTGGCGGTGGTCCAGCGGGCCGCGGTGGTGGGGAAGGTGTTCTGGTGGGGAGCGGTGGCCGAGCTCTCCCCCGTAGCCGAACAGTCCACGGTGGGGGGTCACCTCCAGGCCCTGGTCCGCAAGGAGCTGGTCCGTCCCGATCGTTCCCGGTTCACAGACGAAGACGCTTTCCGCTTCAGCCACATCCTCATCCGGGACGCGGCATACGCGGGGACGACCAAAGAGCTCCGAGCCGAGCTCCACGAGGGGTTCGCCGACTGGGTGGAGCGACGAACGGCCGACCGGATGTCCGAGTTCGAGGAGGTCGTCGGGTATCACCTGGAGCAGGCTCATCGATGCCGAACGGAGCTCGGCCTCGACGGCGAGGCGATCCCTGGACTGGCCGCGCGGGCGGCGCGCCATCTGGCCTCGGCCGGAGAGCGGGCCCTGAAGCGCGTGGACATCCACGCGGCGATCAACCTCCTGTCTCGAGCGACGCAGCTCATGGACCGGGGTGACTCCGAGCGCGTGGAGCTCCTCATCGACCTGGTGGAGGCCCTCATGGAGGCCGGCCACATGGACCAGGCGCGAGAGGTGGTCGAGGAGGCCGCCGCCGAAGTCGAGGCCCGGTCCGACGATCGCCTGGCCGCGCACGTGCTCATGGGCCGGTGGTACATCCGACGGAGCGAGGGACCGGGGGAGTTCGAGCCCGCCGAGCGTGATGGCCTCGGCGCGGCGGAGGTCTTCCGAACTCATGGAGACGAGCTGGGATTGGCCCGGGCCTGGCAGATGGTGGGTGTGGCGAGGTGGTGGGCCGGTCGGGCCGGAGACGCGGAGGACGCGCTAGAGCGGGCCCGTCAGCACGCCCGAGCCGCCGGCGACCCCCGGAAGGAAGCGGAGAGCCTGCTAACCCTCAGCGCCGTCGTGGCGCAGGGTCCCCGCCCCACCGAGGAGGGGGCCAGCTGGGCGGAAGCGATCCTGGAGGAGCACGCGGGCACCCGCACCGTGGAGGCAGCCATGCTCCATACGCTCGCGCACATCCGGGCCTGGCAGGGCCAGTTCGACGAGGCTCGGAGCCT
Source organism: Actinomycetota bacterium (assembly GCA_036833435.1). GTDB lineage: Bacteria > Actinomycetota > UBA4738 > UBA4738 > CALAEC01 > DAITPV01. The sequence goes on from DAITPV010000001.1 coordinate 21,791, forward strand.
CGCCCGCCGGTACCGGGAGATCCTCCGGGAGAACGGCCAGGAGGCCAACTGGGCCGACTCCTCAGAGTGCGAGGGTGACGTCCTCCTCATGGCCGGCGACGTCGAGGGAGCGATCCGGCTCATGGAGGAGGGCCAGCGCCGGTTCGAGGAACTGAATATCACCGACACCACGATCCTCCCCTTCCTGGCCAACACGCTGGTGGCCGCGGGTCGCTGGGAGGAGGCCGAAGCTCCCGCCCTTCGGTCCATCGAGGGAGGTCATCCCCTGTGGAGAACGCTGGGGCAGACCGTCCTCGCCAGGATACGGGCCCGCCGGGGGAGAGGAGAGGAGGCCGAGCGGTTGGCTCGGGAGGCGCTCGCCGCCACCCGGAGGTCCGACTATCCGCTCTGGAAGGGCCGCGCGGCTCTGGGCCTCGCCGAGGTCCTCGAGCTCCTCGGGAAGGACGGAGAGGTCACCTCGCTCCGCGAGTACGCCCGCCAGGAGTTCGAGCGGAAAGGTGCCAAGGTGCGGGCCGAGCAGCTCGGCTTCTCCTGACATCTCAGGGCGTGGCCGGAGTCCGGAGCTCCTCGATCGATGGCGGGTTCGCCGGTGCCACGAGCTCCCGTGTCGTACCGAGCTCGGAGTACGTGACCGTGTACGTCCACGCCGGCCAGGTCACGGCGATCTCCCGGACGATGCCGTCCGCCCCCACCGTCATCTCCATGTCGAGAAGAGAAGCGGGATCTGCGGCTTCGTCGTGAGCGACGTACCCGAACGGCAGGACCCGGATGTGCTGGCCCTCCTTGAATCCCGTCTCCCTGGCGATCTGCCCGGCCGCCACACTGCCGCTGTAGACAGTGGCGCCGTCGTCGAGGGTGCGGGTGGTCAGCCCGGTCATGGCCTCAGTGATGCGGCGCAGCGTCTTGCCGCCGATGTCCTCTTGAACGGCAGCGAGGTGCTCCGCAGGCGTCGTGCCGCTGTCCGGGTCGATGACGTCCGGGCTGCCGAACTCGACCCAGCCGCCCATCCCGGGGTCAATGCCGTAGAGGATCCCGTCGACGACCAGGAACTCCACTCCAGCCTCGGCTGGGGCATCCCGCGAGACTTCAACGTCTTCGTCGTTCCATCGGATCGTTTTCCCGCCCAACAGCTCGCCGTGATGAGTGATCCGGACGATCGCGGTGCCCGACTGCTCGGCGGAGGCGGCTGAGACCGAAGCAGCTTGTTTTACGGCGGCAGCCGCGCTCTCGATGCCCGGACCCCCGCCCGGCGATCCGAACGTCAGGAACGCCACCGCAGCCGCAGCCACGAGCGAGGCAAGCGCTGCGGAGACCCCGGCGAAGCGACGCCGGAGATGTGATGGCTTGATGGGACGTGCCGGCTCATGGAGGTCCCGGGTGTCTTCCGCCACGGCGGTGGCGATCCGGGTGTCCGTTGCCTCCACGGCAGCCTGGATGGACTGGGTGAAGTCGGCCCGGGCGCGAGGGTTGGCTCGACGCAGGATCTGCAAGCTGTCGGACATGGTCATGACCCTCCTTCTCGGATCGGAGCCGCCCGCATTACGCGGGCGACCGGACGGCGCTGCCGCGAACCATTCGATGACTGCAAGCCCTGGGGATCAGGAAGGTGGTCTCGCTCAGCCATCTCCTCGTAGACAGCGCGGAAACGGCGCCGGGCCCTGTGCAGCCGCCCCCTTGCAGTGACCGTGAGGCACCCCATCACGACAGAGATCTCGGAAGGCGACAGGCCCTCCCATTCAGCAAGCAGGAGGACCTCCCGATCGACGGGCCGCAGGTGACGAAGCGCCTCGCGCACCAGCGGCGCCTCATGGCTGGACTCGCCTTCATCCGAAGTGCTCACGGCCTCGAGGGCCAGACGCTCCTGGAGGGCGGCGCGGCGGCGGCTCGAGCGTCGCTGGTTGGCGATCACCCGGCGGGCGGTTGCGTACAGCCACACCCGAGCCAATTCGCCTTCGGGCACCTCATGCAGCCGGCGCCAAGCTGTCAGGAACACCTCCGCAACGGCGTCCTGAGCGTCGCTCGGAGAACCGGCCCGCCAGCTGCAGAACGCGGTGATGTCTGCGCCGTGCGAGGCGAACAGGTCGTGGAATCGTCGCCTGAGCTGGCTATCCCTCATCACTCTTACTGTGTCCGGGGGGCCCGTGATCGTTCGACCCACCGGGACATTCTCCCCCGCTCGCCACAGCGACCTGCCAAGAGCCCGGGTTCGGCTCTACGATTCGGGTGATGAGCGACCTGCCCACCGGGACGGTCACGTTCCTGTTCACGGACATCGAGGGATCCACGAGTCTCCTCCAGGAGCTCGGATCCGACCAGTACGACCGCCTGCAGGACGAGCACGCGGCCATCGTCAGACGAGCCATCGAGGTCGGCGAGGGTGTTGAGATCCGGACCGAGGGCGACTCGTTCTTCGCGGTGTTCCCCAAACCCGGCGGGGCTCTCCTGGCCGCCGTCAACGCACAGCGGGACCTGGCGGCCCATCCCTGGCCCGAGGACGCCACCATCCGGATCCGCATGGGTCTGCACACCGGCGAGGGCCGTACGGGCGGAGGCGACTACGTGGGGATCGACGTCAACCGGGCCGCTCGCATCGCCGCGGCCGGGCACGGCGGCCAGGTCCTCATCTCCGACGCCACGCGAGGCCTGGTGGAGCACGACCTGCCCGACGGTGTGCGCATCCGTGAGCTCGGCGCGCACCGCCTGAAGGACATCGCCCATCCCGAGCAGCTCTTCGACCTGGTCATCGAGGGGCTTCCCACCGAGTTCCCCTCTCTGAAGACCCTGGACGCACGGCCGAACAACCTTCCTCTCCGACTCACCAGCTTCGTGGGACGGGAGACCGAGACCGCGGAGACTGCACGACTGCTTGATGACCATCGGCTTGTGACCCTCACCGGGCCCGGCGGAACCGGGAAGACTCGCCTGGCTCTCGAGGTGGCCGCCGAGGTCCTTCCCCGCTTCGCCGACGGCGCATTCTTCGTGGACCTTGCTCCAGTCGCCGAACCCAGCCTGGTCGGGCCCACCCTGGGTCGGGAGCTCGGGGTCAGGGAGCAAGCGGGACGAGAACTGTCGGCTACGCTCGCCGACCACCTGGCGGACAAGGAGCTCCTTCTGGTCCCCGACAACCTCGAGCATCTCCTGGAGGCCACCCCGATCATCGAGCACCTCCTCGCCTCCGCCCCCGGGCTTCGCATCCTTGCCACCAGCCGGACACCCCTGGGCCTATACGGAGAACAGGAGCAACCGGTCCCGCCGCTGGTCCTCCCCGACCCGAGTCAACTCCCGAAGGCGGAGGCCCTCTCTCGGAATGAGGCGGTGGCCCTGTTCGTCGAGCGGGCGCGCGAAGCGAGACCCGACTTCGAGCTCACCTCGGACAACGCTTCCGCCGTTGCCGAGATCTGCGTTCGGCTGGACGGGTTGCCGCTGGCAATTGAGCTCGCCGCCAGCCGGATCAAGGTTCTTTCTCCTCCCGCGATCCTGGCTCGGCTGGAGCACCGACTCGAGCTGCTCACCGCGTCGGCTCGAAACCTTCCGGAGCGGCAGCGCACCCTCCGAGGAGCGATCGAGTGGAGCTACGACCTCCTCGACGAGCATCACCGACGGCTGTTCGCCCGGCTGTCGGTGTTCTCCGGCGGGGCCGACCTGGAGGCAGCAGAGGCGGTCGGCGGGCTCGGAGTGGAGACGTTGGACGCACTCGCGTCGCTGGTGGACCAGAGCCTCCTTCGACGATCGGAGACCTTGAGGCAGGAACCTCGCTTCGGCCTGCTGGAGTCGATCCGCGAATACGCCGGCGAACGACTGGCTGCGGAGTTCGACGCCGAGGAAACACGCCGTCGCCATGCCCAACACTTCCTGACCCTGGCGGAGGAAGCCGAGCCCCATCTCGCGAGGGAGGAAACGGCGGAATGGCTCGACCGGATCGAGCTCGAGCACGGCAACATCCTGGATGCCCTCGCGTGGGCGGTCGAAGGGGATGCAGATCGAGGGATGCGAGCCGCGGCGTCCATCTGGCGCTTCTGGCAGCTCCGCGGCCACATGGCGGTGGGGCGGCTCTGGCTCGAGCGCCTGCTGGCCGTGCCGGGTGGGCGGACCTCCGCGAAAGCCAAGGCTCACAACGCCGCCGGGAGCCTCGCCTACTGGGCGGCGGACGCCGAGCCGACGGAGCATCACTACCGGGAGGCACTGGCGATCTACCGAGAGCTGGACGACCGGCCGGGCATCGCTCAGGCCACGTATGACCTTTCGTTCCTTCCGCTCACAGCTCGAACCGGGTTCGAGGAAGCCTTGGACCTTCTCGATTCCGCGATCGAGCTCTTCCGCGAGGTGGGGAACGAGGACGGTGTGGCCCGGGCCAAGGGTGACCGTGGGCTCCTCCTGTTGATGCTTGGCAAATCTGCTGCAGCCCTTCCTCTCCTCGAGGAGTCTCTGGCCAAGACCCGAGAGCGAGGGGAGATGTTTCGCTTGATGGACGACACCCTCCGTGTCGCCGAGGCCAAACGGGTACTTGGTCATCACGAGGAGGCCCGAGGCCTACAGCTGGAGGCCCTCGACATCGCGGAGCGAGCCACTATTCCAGGCGGGATCGCCGCGATCCTCGAGATCATGGCGGCGGTGGACTCCGATCAGAACCGCCATGTGCGGGCCATGCGACTGATGGGAGCCGGTCAGTCCATCGCCGTGTCGTTGGGAGACGAGATGGGGGCGCCGCCGTATCACCTTGCCGACCCAATCGGCGATGCCCGGAAGGCCATCGGCGACGAGGCCACGGAACGTGCGCTGGATGAAGGCCGAGCCATGTCAGAGGAGAAGGCCATAGCCTACGCTCGGTCAATCGAGGACTGATGGGTCTGATCACGCGCCTTCTCCCCCTGGCACTGCTGCTTGTCGCCCTGCCGGCGCCGGCTTCTCATGCGCAGGGGCAAGACCCGCTGCAAGATCGGGTCCTGGGGGAGCTTCGGGAGTTCACGGACTGGCTTCAGCGGTACGGCGTCGATGGGTACATCGGTGAGGTCGGATGGCCCGACGACGGGCGTGGCGATGCGGCCCAGTGGAACGCCCTCGCGGAGGCGTGGTTCACCCAGGCTGACGCCGCCGGTCTGTGGGTCCACTACTGGGCTACAGGCGAATGGTGGGGGACAAAGTACCTGCTGGCAGCGTACGAGGACCGAGACCCCGCGGCGGGCGTGGACGCTCCGAACAGCCAGGCACCGATCCTCGAGGCCCACCTCGGGACGGGGCGAGGGATCGTGGACGCGGGCGGGGAATTTGGAGAGGCCCCCACCACCGATCGAACCAGCACGTTCTCGAACGAACATCCAGGTGCGTACGGGCACGAGTACCACTACGACACCGCCGCGACGTTCGCGTTCCTGGCTTCTCGAGGCATCCGGATGGTCAAGATCCCTTTCCGGTGGGAGCGGCTCCAGCCAAAGCCGGGCGGTCGCCTCGATCCCAAGGAGCTCCGCCGACTCAGGGCGGTTGTCGAACGAGCGGGCGCCGCCGGGCTCGACGTGGTCCTGGACGTGCACAACTTCGGGGCCTACTACCTGGAGCGGGATGGGGTGGGACACCGGTGCGCGATCGGGCAGCGCGACTGCACGGTGGGCGACTTCGCCGACCTGTGGCGCAGAATCGCGGCGGCGTTCAGGGGTTCCGCTGACGTTGTCGGTTACACCCTGATGACCGAGCCCGTGGCCATGAAGCCCGTCGGCTCACGATCGCCGGCCGAGGTGTGGCGCAGGGCTTCCCAGGCAGCCGTCAAGGCGATCCGCCGTGCAGGCGAGAATGACGCGGTCCTGTTCGTCTCGGGCTATCACTGGTCCGGCACCCACGACTGGAGCCACTGGAACCCCCAGCCCTGGATCACCGACCCGGCGGACCTCATCCGCTACGAGGCTCACCACTACTGGGACCGAGACCACTCCGGCTCCTACCGGCACACGTATGCCGAAGAGGTCGCTGCCTCCAGAGCGCCGTAGCCCCAGCCTGCGATAGGTTCGGGTCGTGGCGCTCCCTTGGAAGCGATTCGTCGCGCTCGGAGACAGCATGACCGAGGGTGTGGGCGATCCCGGGCCCGGCGGCCGGCTGCGAGGGTGGGCCGACCGCCTGGCCAAGTCACTGATTGCGGCCGACGGAACCCTCTCCTACACGAACCTGGCCCGCCGAGGACTCAAGACCGAGGAGGTCCGCCGGCACCAGCTCCAGCGGGCGCTCGAGCTCCGGCCGGGCCTGGCCTCCGCCCTCGTGGGCATGAACGACCTGTTGGACCCCAACTTCGACGTGGCCCGCTTCGAGCGAGAGCTCGAGGCCATCGTCGGTCCGCTGCGCGAGACCGGCGCCCTGGTGCTCATGGCCACGTTCCCGGACATCACGGCGTTCTCGCCGCTCCCCGCTCGATTCACAACTGGGATCCGAGCCCGGCTTCGCGCCGCCAGCGAGGCCGTCCGGGAAGTCTCGGCCCGCCACGGCGCGCTGCTGCTCGACGCCGACGACGTGCCCGAGTCCCGGGAGCGCGAGGTGATCAGCGTCGACCGGCTGCACCCCGGCCCTCGAGGGCACGTTCTCATCGCCCAGACGTTCGCCCGCCTCCTCGAGGAGCACAGCGGCGTTCCGATCCCCCAACCCGAGGGAAGCGACGTCGCCAGCAAGCTCGCCCAAGCCCGGTGGCTGGTCCGCCAGTTCAAGCCGGCCGAGGTGGCCCGGTTTGTGTATCGCTTCTACCTGGCGCCCCGCCGCCGGACGAGCACGTAGAGGAGCATCAACTCTCCTGGGACCCTCGAGTCCGGCGAGGCGGAAGAGCTCGGCTCGCCAAGAGATCTGCCTCGGTGTTCATCTCGCGAGGCACCCAGGACAGCCTGCGGTCGGTGAAGGACTCGTACAGAGCACGCGCCTCGGCCTGAAGACTCTTGAGATGCTCGTCCTTGAGATCCCAATCGCCCCCGACGGTGTTGACCACAAGCTCTGAGTCGAGGAACACCCGGATCTTGTCCACCCCATAGGTCCGAGCGAGCTTGAGCCCCTCGATGAGCGCCCGGAATTCAGCCGTGTGGTGATCCGGGGCCACCCCGATCGGCTCCGAGATAGCCTCGACCAGCGAATTATCGGAATCCCTCAGGACCACTCCGATGGCGGCTTCTCCTCCAGGTTGACCGAGAGTGGCGACCATCCCGCCGTCAGCGTTGAGCGTGTACAGGCCGCGCTTGGGCCGGGGACTCGCGGTGATCGGCGCCTCGGGTTCCGCCACTCGAAAACGGAGCGTACCGCAGCCGTTCCGACGTGCCTGGCCATGTCACTGGGTGCCTCTAACCTCAGTTCGGAAAGGAAACCGAATGGGGCAAGCCATCTACCTCGAGGTTTGCAGGCTAGCATGACAGCGTGATAGCATGCCTGCACATGGACCGAAGGAGGTTGGCATGGCTGAGGAAACCCGAAGCGCCGTCCTTACCATCCGAGCCCCGAGAGAGGTGCACGAAACATTGAAAGCCGTGGCGTTTGCGACGGGCCAGAGCATCAACGAGATCGTGCTTCATGCCATTCGCGAGCACCTATCGACGCAGGAGCATCGAGACCTGGTGGACGGGCTCCTTGAACGCGCCCGGGAGCAATACCGAATAGCGCTGGACAAACTGGCGGACCTTTAGGAGGAGGCGAGACGGATCAGGTACCTGACAGCGGACGACATCACTCGGGCCAACGCGCTCGCTCTGGGCCGCAGCCCTCAGCCGGTCCGCTCCCTCCTCGAGGCGGCGGCTGCCAGGCCGGCAGCGTCCGCGGGCGGAGTCGATGCCTTCGCCACCGTTCACTCGAAGGCGGCCGCCCTCTTCCACGCCATCGTTCGGGATCACCCGTTCGACGATGGAAACAAGCGCACAGCGGTGCTCGCCACGTTCGCGTTCTACGCCCTCAACGGGTGGTGGGTCGAAGCGACGCAGGACGAAGTCATCGATCTCGCCGTTGGATCGGCCGCCGGCGAGCTGACTGTCGAGGACATCGAGAAGCGCCTGGCAGAGTGGGCATCACCCCTCACGGGCGACGGGAGGGAAAGCGTGACCGGAGAGGAGGGCCGCTGATGCCGACCATCGAGAGCGGCTTCAAGCGCATCGGGGCGAGGGTTCGGGTCATGCCAACCGATAGGAATCCACGCTTCGATGTCGTGCGGGAGCGGCGGGGTGAGGTGTTCGAGCTCCGCTTGTCTTCGAGGGTCGATGTCTCGGTATTGGACATCGATGAGCCCGACCGACACCTCCTGTTGCTGATGCGTGACGGCGCGATCAAGTCTCGATTTCTGTGTGGGCATGATGAACGGCAGTGGTTCGTCGCGGCCATTCCGGAGTCCTCGCCGATCTCGACGGTTCGGCAGGCGAAGGAAGCACTCAAGCCTGATCTCGTCCTCGAGCGCCAGGCACAGGTCAAGAGGAAGCTGCGGGCCCGCCGCCAGAATCCGGCTTACGTGCGGCAGGGGGAATGGTTCTTCGTTCCCATGCCTGACATGCGAGTGGACCCGATGTATGTCCGGCGCCGCGAGCCACTCTCGCGTGGGCCTGGGAGCAACACCCATCTCGCGGAGGAAGCGGTCCGATGGGGCGGAGTGACCGTCTACGTTCTCCGTGTGGCGCGCCTGCGGGATCGCCAGAGGCTCGACACGTATCTCGACGAGATGGCCTGGGATCCGGCCACCGGACTGACGCAGGAACAATACGAGACCCTGCTGAGCGAGTTCCCAGAGGCGAGCCACTGGTCCTGGCAGATCATGCGCCGCGATCCCGAGGTGTACGTGCGGGGAAGGGTGTCACACCCGGAGCACCGGACCGTCGTGCTGCCCGGATGGCACCGGGTACTTATGAATACCGAGCCTCAGGCGCGTGCCCGAGCGAACGTCGTGTTCCTGGACTGACGCAGCTCTCCGGCCCTGGGTAGCTACGAGTACGTCCAGTCGGGACGCTTGCGTGCGTAGGTCTCATCGTAGGTGAACCGGCCCGCGTCCTCGTCCCAGTCCACGATCTTCGGAAGCACGAGGTCCCGGGGAGATGGGCACCGTCGGTCGAAGTGGTCACGAAACTCGCGCTCGAACGAGAGGAACAGGCTCTGCATCAGCAGGCTGGTCCCAGTAGGAAGGGCGCACTTCTGACCGTCGGTGGACGAGCGGGCTCGCGAGAGGGCCACGTCGAGATCGCCGCCGCCCTCCCCTCGCTCCAGGCCTTCGAGGAACTCGAGGACATCAGCGGAGTTGAGCTTGCATGGAGGACATTGGCCGCACGACTCCACGTGGAGGAACCGGCAGAACAGCAGGGAGGCCTGGACGATGCACGTGGTCTCGTCGTACACGGCGAACCCGCCGGCTCCCAGGCCCGAGCCAACTGCGGCCATGCTCTCGAACGCCAGCGGCGTGTCGAGCTGGGCAGGGAGGATCGCGGTGTTCGAGGCCCCGGGAAAGATGGCCTTCACCTCGCGCCCCTCCCTGACCCCGCCGGCCAGGTCCAAGAGCTGACGCAAGGGCGCCCCCATCGGAGCCTCATAGACACCTTCGCGCTCGACGTCGCCGGCCACCGTGAACAGCATGGTTCCGGGCGACGCGTCGGTTCCCCACTGGCGCAGCCAGTCCGGCCCATCCGCCAGGATGTGGGAGACGTTCGAGAGTGTCTCCACGTTGTTGACCGCCGTGGGATTCTCGTTGGGAGGCCGGGCGAACAGCCCCAGGACGTAGGGCTGGGCCGCCCGGGGCAACGGGTCACGCTCCTCGATCACTTCCAGAAGGCCGGTCTCTTCTCCCAGGAGATAGTGATCGGGCCCCGCCACCAGGCCGATCGAGACCGGCAGGGCATCGGCATTCTCCATCTCGCGGAGGGCACGAGTCAGCAGCTCGATCTCGGTGGCGAACGAGTCCTTGATCCCGATGAATGCCTGCTCGGCGCCGACCGCGTAGGCGGCGATCTCCAGCCCGTCGATCACTCGGTACGGATTGCGGCGGATCAGCAGACGATCCTTGTAGGTGGCCGGCTCCCCTTCCGCCGTATTGCACACGACGTACCTGGACCCGGTTCCGGTCGTCCGTACCGCCAGCCACTTCCGGCCGGTGGGGAACCCGCCGCCGCCCCGGCCCCGCAGCCCTGAGAACGACACCTCTTCGATCACTTGCTCGGGGGCCATGGCCAGGGCCCGTTCCAGGCCCCGGCCCCCGCCCCCATCCACGTACTCGTCGAACGAGGAGGCCGCGTGCTCCAGGAGGGCCATCGAACTCATCCTTTCACTCCGGCCGAGTATGCGATTCTGGGTCCGAAATGCCGAAGGATCCGCTCGAGGACTATCGCCGCAAGCGCGACAGCAAGAAGACGCCGGAGCCGGCCGGGCGAAGAGCCAAGTCTGGCTCACAGCGCAAGCCACGGTTCGTCATCCAGCAACACGACGCCACCGCCATGCACTGGGACTTCCGCCTGGAAGCGGAGGGCGTGCTGAAGTCGTGGGCCGTCCCCAAGGGTCCGTCCACCGACCCTCGGGAGAAGCGCCTGGCGATGCCCACCGAGGACCATCCCATCGAGTACCGAACGTTCGAAGGAGTCATCCCCGACGGCGAGTACGGAGCCGGGCCGGTCATCGTGTGGGACGCCGGCACGTACCGGAACCTGACCGACAAGAAGGGCCAGGAGATCCCGGTTGAGGAAGGTGTCCGGAAGGGACATGTGAAGGTGTTCCTCGAGGGGGAGAAGCTCCAGGGCGCCTACGCCCTGACCAGAACCGGCCAGGGCGATCGGCCCCGGTGGATCCTGGTCAAGATGAAGGATGAGTATGCGGACGCCCGCCGAAACCCGGTCCGCAGCGAACCTCAGTCGGTGATCAGCGGCAAGACCCTCAAGGACCTCGGCCTGAGGAAACGCGGAACGAGGCGCCGGCGAACCGGGAGCTGATCCTGGCCACCGGTCTCCTCGACACGTTGTCCGAAGACGAACGCCGGCTCCTCCGGAAGCAGCGCCAGCCCGAGTGGATCGACCCCATGCTGGCCACCCTCACCGACCGGTCGTTCTCCGACCCGGACTGGATCTTCGAGCGGAAGCTCGACGGTGTCCGTGTTCTGACGTTCCGCAAAGGGAAGCGTGCTCGGCTTCTTTCGAGGAACAACAAGGATAAGAACAACGCCTACCCGGAGATCGCGGAATCGATTGCTGGCCAGTCGGGGATCGACGCTGTGGTGGATGGCGAGGTCGTGGCCTTCGAAGGTCGACAGACCTCGTTCGCCAAGCTCCAGGGTCGCAGCGTGACGCGCCGCCGGGTCGCCATCAAGTACTACGTGTTCGACCTCCTCCACCTCGACGGTCGGGACGTCACACAACTTCCGCTTCGACGGCGAAAGGCACTCCTCCGCCAAGCTCTGGACTTCGCGGATCCCCTGCGGTTCATGACTCACCGGGCCACCCACGGCGAGCGCTATCACCGCGAGGCGTGCGAGAAGGGATGGGAGGGGGTGATCGCAAAACGAGCCGAAGCGCCATACACGTCGGGGCGATCAGGGGACTGGCTGAAGCTGAAGTGTGTCGCTGACCAGGAGCTGGTCATCGGGGGCTTCACCGATCCTCAGGGCTCCCGAGCGGGATTCGGAGCCTTGCTGGTCGGCTACTACGAGGACGGGGATCTGGTCTACGCGGGGAAGGTGGGGACCGGCTACAACGAGAAGCTGCTCCGCGACCTGCGCAGCCAGCTAGACCGACTGACGCGTCAGAAACCACCGTTCCAGCGACACACCGGGCTGCTTCCTAAGAAGGGAGTTCACTGGGTGAGACCCAAGCTGGTGGCCCAGATCGGTTTCACCGAGTGGACCGGCGACGGCCGACTCCGCCATCCACGATTTCAAGGACTCCGCCAGGACAAGTCACCCAAGGACGTGATTCGCGAACGCCCTCAAGGACTCCGGTGACCGAAGTGGAGGCCTAGATCCCAAACCACTTAAGTCTTGACCGGGTGTCACTGGAGTGTGACTAAGCCCTCTGAGTTCCTGCCGAGATCCAGCTGCTCTCCTTCTCGGACATTTGCGAGGGCGCCTTCCCCGACGAGAAGCACGGCCGATCGCTCTCGGTCCGGACCGGTTCGGGGATCATAAGTGCCCCGGACCCGAAGACCACGCAAAACCACCTCGATGTCGCGCTTAGAAGGTGGAAAGTAGTCCTTCGCCTTCCGAGGGAATCGTATCTGTCCGCGCTCAAGGTCGTTAGCGGTGACGCGTTGGCTGTGGGACCCATCAGGCTCGGTAGGCCCGTCTCGGTGACGCTCTCCCCGAGCCACATCGTCGTTTCTCAACCCTCGAACTTGTCCCGGAGTTCTCTCTTCACGACTTTCCCTTCGGCTGTCCTCGGAATCTCGTCAAGGAAAGCGACTTCATCTGGAAGTTTTGGGTTGGCTCCTCTGTTCTTCAGAAAGACCATGACCCCATCTCTTGTGAGCCGGGTCCCCGGCCGCAGGACCAAAGCTGCAAGGGGGCGCTCGTTCGACTTGGTGCGAACTATCACGGCAGCCTCAAGCACATTGGGGTGCTCTCTGAGTGCACCTTCGAGTGCCTTGTTCCGATCTTTCGTGTGCTTCTTCTTGTGAGTTCTTGCAAAATCGACCCTGTTGCAGAGAACGTGCGCTAGCCGAAGGTTCTCAATGCTCCTTAGTCCGCCTTTCATCTTCAATTCCGGGAAGTGGTCCTCGTTCAGGGCCCAGTCCGTCAGTGGCTGCGTCCTCGGGTCGAAGTAGCCCCGTCCCTTTGGGCAGAGACACTCATCCATCGCGCAGACGAGCTCAGTAAGTCTCCCTTGCTTTGCGGCGTCGACAAGCGGGCCATGGATCCCCATTTCCTCCAGCCGAGCTGCAAGCGTGTTCGCCATTGCGCTAGACCGTGGGAAGCACGTAATCGCCAAACTGGGCGCGGAGGTCCTTCTTGGAGAACTTCCCCACGCTCGTCTTTGGGATCTCCTCGAGGAACGCCACGTCGTCTGGCAGCCACCACTTGGCCACCTTGTCCTCAAGGTAGGACAACAAGTCCTCCTTGGTGAGCTCCTCTCCCGGCTTGACGACGACGCACGCCAGTGGCCGCTCCTGCCACTTCGGATGCGCGACTCCGATCACCGCGGCCTCCAGCACCTTCGGGTGGCCCATGATCGCGCTCTCCAGATCCACCGAGCTGATCCACTCTCCACCTGACTTGATCAAGTCCTTGGCCCGGTCCACCAGCTGGAGGTACCCCTCGTGGTCGATGACTCCGATGTCCCCCGTCTTCAGCCACCCCTCGTCCCACGATTCTCCAGCCCGTTCATCCTCGTAGTACGACGAGGCCACCCACGGCCCCCGGATCTGCACCTCGCCCATCGACTTGCCGTCCCACGGCTGGACCTCCCCGCCGTCGCCCATCAGTCTCAGCTCGATCAGCGGCAGGGCCATCCCCTGCTTGGCCCGCAGCCGAGCCCTCTCGTCCTGCGGCAACCCGGCCAACTCGCCTTTCACCCACGACAGCGTCCCGACCGGGCCCGTCTCGGTCATTCCCCAGCCCTGGACCAGCGGAATCCCCAGCTTGTCGAACGCCTCGATCATCGACACCGGGGTGGCCGAGCCTCCCGACGTCACCATCCGCAGTGACGACAGGTCGTGCTCATGCTCCTTCTGGTCCTGCAGCACCCCGATCCAGATTGTCGGTACGCCCGCCGAGAACGTCACCTTCTGCTCCTCGACGATCCCCGCCAGGTCGTGCGGGGTCATGAACGGGCCCGGGTACACCTGGGTGCATCCGAGCATGGTGGCCCCGAAGGGGAGGCTCCACGCGTTGGCGTGAAACATCGGCACGATCGTGAGCGTGGTGTCCTTCTCCGAGATGGCCAGTCCGTCGGTCCCCGACAGCGCCAGGCTGTGAAGCACCAGCGATCGGTGCGTGTACAGCACGCCCTTGGGGTTGCCGGTGGTCCCGCTCGTGTAGCACATGATGCAAGCGGTCTTCTCGTCGAGCTCCGGCCAGTCGAACTGGGGGTCCTGCTCCTCGAGGAGCGCCTCGTAGGAGTCCACCGGAACCTTGAGCTCGCTCGGCGGCGGCTCGGTTCCTTCGCCCATGACCACGTACCGCTCCACGCTCTCGAACTTCGGAGCCAGCTGCTGGCACGGCTCGAACAGGGAGTCGTCGATGAACATCACCTTGTCGTTGGCGTGGTTCACGATGTAGGTGATCTGCTCCGGGAACAGGCGGATGTTCACCGTGTGGAGCACGGCACCGAGGCACGGGACCGCGAAGTACAGCTCAAGATGCCGGTGGCTGTTCCAGGCGAAGGATGCCACCCGGTCACCGGGACCGACTCCCATGGCCTTCAGCGCCCGGGCCAAGCGCTGGACTCGCTCGTAGAAGTCCTCGTACGTGTACGCGTGGTACCCCTCGGCGGTCTTGGTGAGGATCCGCTTGCGAGGGAAGTACGTTGCCGCTCGCTCGAGCAGGCGGGTCAGGGTGAGCGGGTAGTCCATCATCAGCCCTTGCATCGGGCACCTCCTGGGCCGGATCGTGGAGGCCCATTCTCCCGCCTCACCGGGCCCGGAGGGAAATCAAGGGTAGAACGCGTGGAGGGGCGATCCGGAGACCGCCCCTCCACGTCCTTCCCCTCTAGAGGTTCGTGAACAGCAGGTGCGCGTTCGGGGTGCTGCTCCCGCCCACGATGTTCTTGGTGGTCAGGTCGAACAGCGCCTGGCGCACCGTGGCCGGGGAGGCCCCCGGGTTCCCCTGCAGGTACAGGGCGGCAACGCCGGCTGTGTGCGGCGTGGCCATCGACGTCCCGCTGATGGTGTTCGTGGCCGTGGGGCTCGTGTACCACGCCGAAGTGATTCCGACGCCCGGCGCGAACCAGTCCACGCACGAGCCGTAATTGGCCCACGACGCCTTCTGGTCGCTGCTGTCGGTGGCACTGATGGTCATGGCCTCGGCCACCCGGGCCGGCGAGTAGAAGCAGGCGTCGTCCTCGAAGCCGAGGATGTCGCCGTTCCCCGCGGCCACGGCGTAGCTCACGCCGTCGGCGATGGAGGTGCGGAGGGCGTTGTCCAGCGCGGTGCTGGCTCCGCCGCCGAGGCTCATATTGGCCACGGCCGGCTCACCGGCCTGGTGGTCGGCGGTGACCCAGTCGATCCCGGCGATGACACCCGAGGTCGCCCCGCTGCCGGCGCAGTTAAGGACCCGCACGGCGACGAGGCTCGCGGATTTGGCCACGCCGAAGGTCGAGCCCCCGACGGTTCCGGCCACGTGGGTCCCGTGGCCATTGCAGTCGTCGGCCGAGCCTCCGTCGATGGAGTCGAACCCGCTCACCGCCCGGCCCCCGAACTCCGAGTGACCGAACAGGATCCCGGTGTCGATGATGTACGCGTTCACCCCCGCACCGGTGTTGAAGTAGGTGAAGTTCCCGTCCAGGGGCAGGTTCCGCTGGTCGATGCGATCCAGCCCCCAGGTGGCTCCGGTCTGGGTGGTGTCGATGCGCATCACCCGGTCACGTTCGATGGACGCCACGTTGGGGTTCGCGGCGAGGACGTCGGCCTGGTTGGCGGTGAGGTCCAGGGCGAATCCCTCGATGGCGTGGCGATACACCAGGTCGAGATCGGTACCGAAACGCTGGGCCTGGTTGTGGCCGATGGCGCCGGGCTGCTCGACCGATCGCTTGAGCACCACGATGTAGGAATGCCGTTCGGCGGTGGCTGCTCCGGAGGCGGCCGGCCAAAGCGTGACCAGAACTGAGAGAACGAGCGTCAGGACGTGAGTCTTCCTCACGGGCGTACCTCCTTCTAGGGCGGAAGGATGGGTCAGCGGGCGGGCGGAGCGATCCTTCGTTGTCCCCGGGCCTCACCTCCTCGTGACGCCGAGCCGGGGGATTATAGGGCGAAGGCCATCAATCGGGCAAAGGTTGCTCTTCGGGAGTGGACCGCGCCCGAGCCACGGCGTCGGCGGCCTCGCGGCTTTGGGGATGGCCGGTGAGGGCTTCCAGGAAGTCGGCCCGCTCCAGGGCCACCAGCCGCGTTGGAACCGTGACGACCACGGTGGCGTTCCGAGGGGCATCGCTCAGGAGGGCCACCTCCCCGAAGTGACCCCCCGGTCCCATGTGGGCCAGGCGCCGACCGTTTCGCATGACCTCCACTTCCCCCTCGGCGATCACGTAGAACCGGTCGCCAGTCTCGCCCTCTCGAATCACCGCGGTGCCCGGTTCCACGGCCACGGTGACCAGGCGCGAGGCCAGACCCTCCAGCGTGGGCGGGGGGAGCGGAGCGAACATGTCGATCGATCGGAGGAGCGCCAGCTCGGGCCCCGGAACCCGGCCGGTCCGATCGGCATTCTGGAGTGGCCGCCACAGGGCCACCGCAACGAGCGGCAGCAGGAGACCGAGGACGGCGATCCCTCGCTCGACGCCGAACAGCTCGATGAACAGCGGCGCGAGGATCGCGCCCAGGGCCAGGGCTGCTTGATGGAGCGACTCGAGGACGCCGAACACCCGGGCCATGAGCCGGTCGGGCACCACCCGCTGCAGGAGGGTGCGGCCGGCCACGTCGGTCACCGTGAACCCCACCCCACTGAGCATCAGGAGGCCTCCGGCCACCAGGGCTCCTCGGGTCAGGCCGAGGAAGGCCACGGGGATGCCGAACCCGACCAGCCCCAACGCCAGCGCCGGAGCGAGCCGGCGGCGGCCGACCAGCCCCAGAGCCACCGCGCCCCCGATCACCCCACCGGCTCCCAGGGCGGCGGTGAGGTATCCGGCTCCCGACTGGTCGAGACCGAGCAGCGCCAGGGCCACCACCACACACAGCACGTCGGTGGCTCCGTCGATGACCGACTTCGCCGCCACCAGTCCGACTACCACTCGTTGCCTCGGCTCTCGGGCCACGCTGCGGATGCCCCCGATCGCCTCCCGAAGCGGATGCTCTCGATCGCCGACTTCCGGGACCGCCTGGGCCCGGATCCCGGCGACCAGCACCGCTCCGATCAGGAACCCGCCGGCCAGCGTGGCGAACACCATCCCCGGCTCGCTCACCGCGAGCAGGAGGCCGCCGAGCGCCGGCCCGGCAAGGATCATGGCGCTCTCGATCGTCCCGGTCGCAGCGTTCGCTGCGGTGAGCTCCTCTGGCGACCGAGCAAGGCTCGGCAGGAGAGCCGACTGGACCGGTCGGGTGATGGTCAGGCTGGTGGCCGCCGCCGCGGCCAGCGCATAGATCACCGGCACCGGGGCATCGAGCAACATGGCGGCACCGGTGGCTGCGAAGGCCACCGCCTGGATCAGGTAGGCACCGAAGAGCACCCGGTCACGGCGAAACCGATCGCCGAGCACCGAGGCGAACGGGGCGATCAGCGCGGCGGGAACGAGCTGGATGACCGCAACGAGGCCGACCTCGGTGGCTCCGCCCTGCTCGAAGGCGAACACCAGGATGGCCACCCACGTGCCGTACTCGGCGAGACCGAATGCGGCGTAGGCGATCTCCACCCGACGGAGGTCCGGGTTGGCGAACACCGCACCGAAGACCCGGAGCCTCCCCCGCACGGCGCGAAGCATCCCACTCCGCGGGCCAGACGAGAAGGCTAGATGCTCTTCTTCTCCTCGCAGCCGTGCGCGGTGTCCTCGCCCGGGCCGCCGCGACAGCGGTCCTTCCCTGCGCCGCCGTTCAACCGGTCACGGCCGGGACCGGTCTTCAGGCGATCCTTGCCCTCCTGGCCGAAGACGCGGTCGGCCCCGGTGAAGGACCTCACCACATCCTTCCCGGCGCCGGCACAGATGACGTCGGCGCCCCCAAGACCGTCGATAACCTCGTTGCCGGCGCCACCGACCAGGACGTCATCGTTCTCGGTCCCTGTGAGAGGTTCGCCGGGAGCTGTCGAGAAGCGGGTGGCCTCCCGGCCTCCGCACAACGGCGGATCCTCAACCTCGCCCACGTTGGAGTTCCCCTCCCGGAACCCGATGCTGGAGATCTCCGAGGCCCGGGGTCCCGTGTAGCGAAGGACGTACAGGCCGTTGCGAAGGTCGGTGACGTAGATCAGGCCGTCCTTGATGATGGGGAAGCTCCACATCACCACCTTGTTGTCGCCCATGCTCAGCGCGGGATCCTCGTTGGCCACGCTCGAAAGTGGGGTCGGAGAGAACCATCCGGCCTGGGTCATGACCACGGGGTTGGAGATGTCGAGGACCTGGAGCCCGCCCGAGTGCCAGGTGATGAGCGCCAGGTTGTCGGTGATCGTCGGGTTGTGCGCCGCGTAGCTGGTGCGGTCCTGATCCGCGGCGCTCGGAGGCGGACAGGAATCCTCCGGGATCCGATATTCCCCCACCACCGTCGGATGCGCCGGATCGGTGACGTCCAGGCTGTGGACCCAGCCCCAGGGGCAGCCGTGGGTGGGGAGCGCGAACGTCCCGTACACCTCGTCGGTGATCAGGGAGTACGGCCGGCCGACGAACGGCACGGCCGAGTGGCCGGGGTTGGAGTTCACCCACGCCGGGCGGTTCTCCGCAGGTGTCAGCAGGTTGTCGTTGAGGTCCACCACGGTGCCCGAGGGGAAGGTCTCTTCCGCGACCTCGGCCGTGTCGATGATGAGGAAGTAGGCAGCCAGGTAGGCCAGGTGAGTGACGGTGCCGTCGGGGGTGGGGGTCATGGAGTGCAGCTGAACGTTGGGGACCCCCTGAGGGCTCCCCGGCACGATCTTGTCGTTCCAGTTGCCCTGGGCGATCAGCACCGGGGGCTCGCCGGTCGGCACCTGGCTGATGTCGGCGATCAGGAGGTTGGCCCGGTTCGGATCCGTGGACGTGGTCGGCGTGGAGATCCACAGCAGGGCCCGTCCGGGCTCGCCGGGGTCCTGCCATAGGTAGAACTCGTGGGGCGTGCGGATGTCTCCGTTCGCCTGCTTGGGGTTCCACTCGGAGAGGAACGCCGGGTGGAGCGGGTCAGATAGGTCGAAGAACCGGAACGCCGGCGTCACGGCTGCTCCTCCACCCGGACAGGAGTGGATCGTCGTGCTGCAGGCGAAGTTGGCCACGATCAGGAGCTTCTGCTGGGGCCACACTCGCAGTTCCCGGGTGGTCTCGTTGAGGTTGCCGGCGTGCGGGGGGCCGATCTCCCCCACCACCGCCGGTGCGGTCGGGTCGGAGATGTCCACGATCAGGATCCCGGGGTTGATGTGAGGACAGGAGTCGGGCCCCATCGCCTCACGAGGATCCCCGTCCCCGCACCTGCTGGAGCCGTCGGTGCGATTACCAACGTAGAGGTAGTCCCCGAACATGGCCGGGGCCGCGTTCATGCCCCGGGAATGGAGTGGGTTGTGGCCGATCAGCTCGAAGTTCGAGGAGGTTCCGGGAGTTCCGCCGCCGGGCCCCACGGTGGGGTCGCCCTGGGCGATGGACGGAACCACGAGCAGCAGCGCAACCAAAAGGAGCGGGACGATCCGGCGCATCGGGTTACCTCCTTGACGTTCGACGAGTCCTGGAGGCGCGGGCAGGGCGCTCCGGTCCGTAGGGTACATGGCCGACCAAAGCGAGCGCCAGGCGGCGATCCCGGTGGTAGCCTCGGGTGACGTCCGCATGAAGCGCTTCCCCAAGAACCTCGCGCTCGCCGCCGCGATCGGCGTGCTCATGGCCATCGTTCCGGTACCGGCGATGGCCTTGTCGGCGCCGGAGACGTTGAGCGCCACCACGGCAGTCGGCGACGTCGATGGACGCGGTCCCGTCGTTGAGGCCTCGTTCCCGGTTGGACATCTGGGTCTGTCGTGGATCGGGGACCCACACCCTCACCCCGAAGTGCGGTTCCGCACGGATGATGCATGGGGGCCGTGGACCGAGGTCCACGAGGACGAGATCCAGACCGCGTCCGACCGAACGTGGTCAGCGCTGGTCCCGGCATGGGGAGCCGACGCCTATCAGATCCGCGGCGACGCGCTGGATGTCCGGGCCTACGAGATCAACACCACCGATGGTCCCCGGCACCTCGAGTGGGAGCAACCGGAAGCTCAGGCCTCACACATCGCCCAGCCACCGGTGATCTCCCGTCTGCAGTGGGGCGCCGACGAGTCGATCCGATTCAAGCCAAACGGCACCGAAAAGGGACTGCGGACCTTCTACCCGACCAAGAAGCTGATCGTGCACCACACCGTGACCGCCAACAACGATCCCGACCCGGCGGGAACGGTGCGAGCCATCTACGAGTACCACGTGCAGAGCCGGGACTTTCAGGACATCGCCTACAACTTCTTGATCGACGCCGCCGGCCAGATCTACAAGGGCCGGTACTCCGGTCCGCAGAACACGACCGACCAGGACACCCCGACCGGTGAGGATCCCCAGGGCCGAGGGGTCACCGGGGCCCACACCGGCGGATACAACTCGGGAACCATGGGGGTGGCAATCCTGGGCACGTACACGTCGACCCCCATCACGGCGGCCACGCAGGGCGCCCTGGTGGAGCACCTGGCCTGGGAGGCCGAACGGCATCTGCTCGACCCTATGGGCACGTCACAGTTCACCAACCCGGCAAGCGGCGAGACCAACACGGCCGGAAACATCTCCGGGCACCGGGACTGGGGCTCGACCGAGTGCCCCGGCGGGAGTCTGTACGCCCAGCTCCCCACGATCCGGCAGCAGGTCGCTGCCCGGGTCGGTCAGCTCGCCGCTGCCAGCGACAAGAAGCCGCCCAGGATCAAGAAGCTCGAAGCCAAGAAGGTGAAGGGACAGTCAGCGATCATCCGGTACCGCACCAGCGAGCCGGCAACGGGGACCATCCAGTTCTGGACCAAGGGCGGGATGCGCCGCACCACAGCGCCCGAAGGAGCGGCACGGAAGGGCCACAAGACCCGGCTGAAGGGACTGAAGAACGACACCGAGTATCGCTTCGTGGTCACGGGCCAGGATGCCGCCGGGAACACGGGGGCCAGCAAGCGCCGGGACTTCGCCACCGAGGCTTGACCCTGCGGTGGCCAAGACCTGGTCGGTCTATGTAGTGAAACTGCGGGAGGAAGCCCGAGAGCGGGTTTTGGGGAGCATGCCATCGCTGACCCGGATGCGGATCGATCGCCGGCTGCCCATGGTCTACGTGGGAGTCACGGCGCTGAGGCCCAAGGAACGCTACGCGAAGCATCGCGAGGGCGGGATCACCGCGGCTCCCATCGTCCGTGAGTATGGAGTCGGGCTCCTCGAGAGCCTGTACCGAGATCGCAACCCGCTCCCCGCAAAGACAGAAGCGGAAGCGCTCGAAGCGGAGGCCGAGCTCGCGGAGGACCTCCGGGACCGCGGCTACGCGGTGTGGGGTGAGCACGGAAAGCCCTTGGACCTCGGCCTCCCCGATCGCGACCAGGAGTAGCCACTCCCGCAGAGGTGGTCGGGATCCCGACCACCCTTGCGGCACCCGCTAGCCGCCGGCGCCGAGCTCCCGGGTCGCTTCCAGGATCGTCTCCAGGACGTGGTCCCCGAAGCACCGGTCGATGGAGAACACCTCTTCGTATTCGCCGGTACCGCCGGCGTCGGTGACGACGGTCGCGCCCTCGTCGAACTCGAACGACTGGATGATGTAGCCGAGGGCGTCGTT
>DAITPV010000002.1:0-35384 GCA_036833435.1 Actinomycetota bacterium
TCAGGCGGAGCGCTCGCGGCGGACGCGAGGCGGCCGGACCGGCTCTGCCTTGCGGACCAGCGAGGGGTTGACCCCAGACATGACCACGTCCTTGTCCACCACGCACTTCCGAACGTCCTTCTCGGACGGCAGGTCGTACATCACGCCGAGGAGGACCTCCTCCATGATGGCTCGGAGGCCGCGGGCGCCGGTGCCCCGAAGCATGGACTGGTCGGCGATGCCCTCCAGGGCGTCGTCGGTGAACTCCAGCTCCACGCCGTCGAACTCGAAGAACTTCCGGTACTGCTTGATCAGCGCGTTCTTCGGCTTGGTGAGGATGTCGATCAGGGCCTGGCGGTCCAGGTTGTGCACGTGGGTCATCACCGGGAGCCGACCCACGAACTCGGGGATCAGCCCGTACTTCAGCAGGTCCTCGGGGAGGACCTTGGCCAGAATCTCGCCGAGGTCCTTCTCCTCCACCTTGCGAACGTCGGCCCCGAAGCCCACACCCTTGCGGCCGATGCGCGTCTCGATGATCTTCTCCAGGCCGGCGAACGAGCCGCCGCAGATGAACAGCACGTTGGTGGTGTCGATCTGGATGAACTCCTGGTGCGGATGCTTCCGGCCGCCCTGGGGCGGGACGCTGGCGGTGGTCCCCTCGAGGATCTTCAGGAGGGCCTGCTGGACCCCTTCGCCGGAGACGTCCCGAGTGATCGAGGGGTTCTCGGACTTCCGGGCGATCTTGTCGACCTCGTCGATGTAGATGATCCCCGTCTCGGCCCGCTTGACGTCGTAGTCGGCGGCCTGGATCAGCTTGAGGAGGATGTTCTCCACGTCCTCACCGACGTAGCCCGCCTCCGTCAGCGCGGTGGCGTCGGCGATGGCGAACGGCACGTTCAGCATCCGGGCCAGGGTCTGGGCCAGGAGGGTCTTGCCACAGCCGGTGGGTCCCAGGAGCAGGATGTTCGACTTCTGGAGCTCCACGTCGTCCTGGGGACCGACCTGGATCCGCTTGTAGTGGTTGTACACGGCCACCGAAAGGACCTTCTTGGCCGGCTCCTGGCCGATGACGTAGTCGTTCAGGAACTCGTAGATCTCACGGGGCTTGGGGAGGTCCTCCAGCTTGAGCTCGGTGGTGTCGGAGAGCTCCTCCTCGATGATCTCATTGCACAGGTCGATGCACTCATCGCAGATGTACACGCCTGGGCCGGCGATCAGCTTCTTGACCTGCTTCTGCGACTTTCCGCAGAACGAGCACTTGAGAAGATCCGAGTCTCCGAGCTTCGCCACGGTTCCCCCGCGCTCTCCTCTGGTCGGACCCCGGTATCTTACGCCTTGCCGTCGCCGGCGGACGCGAGTTCGGCCTGAAGCTGTCGGGACGTGATCACGTCGTCCACGATCCCGTACTCCTTGGCCTGCTCCGACGTCATGATGAAGTCTCGGTCGGTGTCCTTCTTCACCTTGTCCAGCGCCTGCCCGGTGTGCTCGGCGAGGATGTGGTCCAGGAGCTCACGGTACCGGAGGATCTCCTTGGCCTGGATCTCGATGTCAACGGCCTGGCCGCCGGCCTGCCCGTGCGGCTGATGGATCAGGACCCTGGAGTGCGGCAGCGCGAAGCGCTTGCCCTTGGTCCCCGCGGCCAGGAGCACCGCTGCGGCGGAGGCGGCCTGGCCCATGCAAACGGTGGACACGTCCGACTTGATGTACTGCATGGTGTCGTACACCGCGAACAGCGAGGTGATGTCCCCGCCGGGCGAGTTGATGTAGATGTTGATGTCCTTGTCCGGCTCCTCGGACTCTAGATGGATGAGCTGGGCCATCACCAGGTTGGCCACCTGGTCGTCGATGGGAGTACCCAGGAACACGATTCGGTCTTTCAGGAGCCGCGAGTAGATGTCGAACGAGCGCTCACCGCGATTGGTCTGCTCGATGACCACCGGGACCAGGTAGTTCTTCATCAGTCCTTCCCTTCGGTTTCCTCGGAGGTGCTGGAACCCTCGGTGTCCACGGTTGCATGATCCACGACCAGGGTGAGGGCTCTGTCTCGGATGATATCACCGGCCAGAGATGTCATCTGTCCGCTCGATTCGAGTGACCGGCGCACATCCTTCGCACTTCTACCGGCGTCGCGGGCCAGGTCCTCGATGGTCTTGTCCAGCTCTTCGTCGGACACCTTGAGGTCTTCGGCTCGGGCCACGGCCTCCAACGCGAGGTCGGCACGGATGGCCCGGGTGGCATGGGCGCGGGCGTCGGAACGGAACCGCAGCTCGTCGATGTCCGAAGCTTTGAGGACTTCCTCGAGCGTCGTCCCCCCACGCTCGGCCCGCTGGCGGGCCGCTTCCACCCGTCGCTCGGTTTCCCGATCGACCAGCCGCTCCGGCAGCTCCGCGTCCACCTTCTCCGAGAGCGCCTGCAGGGCAGCGTCTCGCAGCTCGGCATCGGCCTGGGCTTCCTTCAACGTGCCCAGCTTGGTTCGAAGGTCCGCCCGCACCTCATCGAGGGTGTCGAACTCGGAGGCCGTTTTGGCGAAGTCGTCGTCCAGCTCCGGCAGCCGCTTGCCCTTGACCTCCTTGACCAGCACCGAGAACGTGACCTCCTGGCCCGCCCGGTCCCCGGCTCCCTCGGGAAGCGTGGCATTCACCTTGTGGATGCCACCCGGCCGGGCCCCCTCGAGCTCCTTGTCGAGCTCGGGAACGAGGGTCCCGCTCCCCACCTCGAGCAGGACACCCTGCCCTCCGGCTTCGGGGACCTCCTGGCCGTGGACCGTGGCCCGCACGTCGGCCACCACGAAGTCCCCCTTCGCCGCCGGCCGGCCGATCGACTCCAGCTCCGCGAAACGCTCTCGGAGGCGGTCGAGCTGGTCGTCCACCTCGCGCTCGCTGACGGTGGAGGTTGGGCGAGTGAGGGTCAGGCCCTTGTAGTCGTCCTCTGAGAACTCCAGGCGGGGGCGGACGTCGACGGTGGCGGTGAACCGGACCCCCGACGTCTCGACGTCCGCCACCTCGACGTCGTCGAACTCCGGGTCAGCGATGGGAGCCAGCTCGTGCTCTCCGACCGCCTGGAGGTAGAACGTCGGGAGCGCATGCTCGAGGAACTCGCGGAGGATCGTTCCCCGGCCGACCTGGGCCTCGATGACCTTACGGGGCGCCTTCCCCTTGCGGAACCCGGGCACATTGACCGAGCCGGCCAGGTGCTGGTAGGCGAGGTCCAGCACCGGCTTGGTCTCCTCCGGGGGGACCTCGACGGTCAGCTTGACGGTGTGCTTCCCGGTCTCTTCCAGGCGAGTTTCCATGCGCGCTCGAAAGAGAGTACACGCCGCTGGTCGCCGGCCCGAGAGCGGGCGGGGCTAGGCGGTGAGGGCGTGCCGCGAGGGGTACGTCTCGGTGGGGATGCGTCCCCACTCCCAGCCGCAGCTCCGGCAGTGCCATTGCTCGGCGTACGGGAGGGGTCCACCCACGATGACCTCGCCGCGGGCCTCCGCGTCAAGGCGCTCCAGTGCCGACAGCCCGTACAGGATGGGGATGACATCCAGGGCCCGGCAATGGGGGCACCGCTGACGCCTCTGAGGCACGTGCATCTTCGCTCCTCCTTGCTTCCTCGTGGGGAGCGTAGCCCCGGGCCGTTCGGGCCGGTATCCCCCGAAAGAGCCAATTTCCGAGTAGCCCCTTCGGGCTAGTCGTCGGGGCGGGCGGATTCGAACCGACGGACCTGGGTCTCGGCTTGGGGAGTCGGGATGGCCGGATTCGAACCGGCGACCTCGGCGTCCCAAACGCCGCGCGCTAACCAAGCTGCGCTACATCCCGCGACCGGATTTTAGCCCCCTGAGGCGGTCCCGCCGCTAGCAGATCGGTTCGAAATCGCTGCTACAGTTGACCGTCGCGCGGGTGTAGCTCAATGGTAGAGCTCCAGCCTTCCAAGCTGGTGATGGGGGTTCGATTCCCCTCACCCGCTCCAGCCCTCAGGCGTTGTCCCAGTCGATGGCGAACGAGGTGGGGTTCGCCGGGTCGGCCTTGACGGGAACCTCATCCCCCGGCTCCAGTTGCGAGGCCCGCTCGGGTGGAACCCCGGCCATGGCCGGGCCCTGCACTGGTTGCTGACCTTGGATCTGGATCTGCAGCATCATGCTGTGGATCGGCCGGCCCCGGTCGTCCATCTGCCCGGTCGGGGCCGAGGAGATGATCTTGGCCCGTCCGGGGATCCCGGTGGCCAGGATGCGCTTCTTGATCTCGTCGCCCTGGGCCGAAGGGAGCGGGGGCGGGGCGACCGGCATCTGGCCCATCTGGCTGCCAACCTGCATCCCACTCATGGGCATCCCCCCGACCGGCATCCCGCCCATCGGAGCCACCATGGCGTTCTCCCACTCGATCACCAGGTTGTTGGGGTTGGCGGGGTCGACCTTCACCGGCAGGGGCCTGCCGCTCGATAACGTCCCCAGGAGCATGAGGGGCACGTACTCTCGCACCGTGACCGGATAGGCGGCGTGCATCTGGGTGGTGACCTGGAGCTGGAGCTCGATCTGTGGCTGCTCGTTCAGGTACACGCCGGTCTGGCGCATCCCGAGGATGGAGGCCTGGCCGGGGACGCCCTGCGTCCTCAGCCGGTCGGCTTCGGCGGCCTTCTTCGACCACGACCGGGCCCACACCATCAAGCCCAGCCCCACCACGCCGAGGATGCCGGCGGTGAGGATGAACCCTCCCCGGAGGATCGGGACCATCAGTGCGATCACCAGGAACACTCCTGCCAGAACCAGCTCGAGGATCGCCGTGATCCACAGCCACCTCGCCGGCCGTTTTCCGAAGCTCGTCGGTGCCCCGAACATCCGTGTCCCCCTCCCGCGTCGTCGCGTCGCTGAAACTATCGGGCCGGACCGTCGGTCCAGTCAAGAGGGTTGATCGACCGAGGCATCTACAATTGCCGTGAGCGCCGGTAGCTCAGGGGACAGAGCGGCTGCCTTCTAAGCAGCGGGTCGGGGGTTCGAATCCCTCCCGGCGCACGCCTCACCCGGGCACCTCACCGGGAGACTTCGGGGACAGAAGCCGATCCGCGATCGGTTCCGAGACCCGGGCCGCCACGGGGCCGACGACCGCGAGGACGAGCACGTAGGTGATGGCCAACGCACCCACGTCGGCGTCGAGCCCACTGGCGATCGCGACGCCGGCGATCACGATCGAGAACTCCCCCCTCGCGATGAGGGTCGCTCCCGCCCGAGCTCGTCCACGCGGACCGATCCCAGCTCGGCGGGCGCTCCACCAACCGGTGGCGAACTTCGTCACGGCGGTGATGGCGCCGAGGAGCAGGGCCGACCCGAGCACGCCCGGGATCAGGCCCGGGTCGATGCTGAGCCCGAAGAACGCGAAGAAGATCGCGGCCATGAAGTCGCGCAGGGGCGCCAGCAGGGCGCGAGCGCCCCGGGCGGCGGGCCCCGACAGGGCGATCCCGACGAGCAGCGCCCCGACGGCGGCGGATACCTGAACGAGCTCCGCGACGCCGGCGACGAGAACGGCGAGCCCCAGGATCGTGAGCAAGAGCGCCTCGTCAGACTGGCTGAACAGAAGCCTGCCGATGCCGACCTCGATCCGCGACGCGATGGCCAGGAACGCCACGACACCGGCCACCGTTATGACGGCGATGCCGATACCTCCCACGGAGACTCCGCCGATCAACAGGCTCGCGAGCAAGGGCAGGTAGAGCGCCATGGCGAGGTCTTCCATCACCAGGATCGACAGCACCATGGGCGTCTCCGGATTGCCGACCCGGCCGAGATCGTGGATCAGCTTTGCGACGACCCCGGACGAAGACACGTAGGTGACTCCCCCCAGGATTGCGGCCGCCAGCAGGCCCCATCCCATGATCAGTCCGAAGAGAAACCCAGGAGTGAAGTTCAGGACGGCATCGACGATGCCCACGGGCGCGTTCGCCCGGAGCGTTGAGACCAGCTCTCGAGCCGAGTACTCCAGGCCGAGGCTCAGAAGCAGGAGGATCAGCCCGATCTCCGCCCCGACCTCGATGAAATCGGCGGTGGTGACCAATGGGAGGACACCGCCCTTTCCGAACGCCAACCCGGCTAACAGGTAGAAGGGGATGGCGGGGATCGCCAGCCGACTGGCAAGGCGGGCCAGGATCGCCAGGCCGAGGATGACTGCGCCGAGCTCGATCAGAACGGCCGATGGCACGACACCACCTCCTCACTCACTCTGGGGGAGGCCTCCCGAGCTGCTGGAGCCGCTCCTGGATGTCACTCGGCATTTCCACCCGCCATCCACTTGCTTCGAGCTCTGTTCGGCTGCGGACGACCTCTCCCACGGAATCGCCCCAATGCTTGAAGCGGAAGGTCCACGTCGCACCCTGGTCGATCACGTGCTGGACGACGACCTCCGACTCGGCACTCACGACCGTCAGAGGTAGCCAGTCGTCCCTGCCGGTGACCTCCACATCGATGTCGTACTCCGTCGGGTTGGCGATGATGATCCGGTCCACCGTAGGAGGCGGACCGGAGCACGCCCCGAGCAGAACCGCGAGCCCGAGGATGAGGAAGAGCGCGCGCCGGACCGAGTCTCCATGCACTGGTGCCTCCAGGTCGCGCCGCAGGTCACCCTGCGGCTGGCTGTCAGGATCTAGACAGGCTGAAGCCCTGGAGGTGCTCGGGTGACTGGATCGCGACGGACGACGAGGCGAGGGCCACTCCTCGACGGGAGACCACCAGAGATCGAGCCTCCCCAGAGCAGCAGGGCCGCTGCGGCCGCCGCGACCGCGAGGGAAACCGCCGCCGGCTGGGTGCGGAGATCGCTCGAGCGGGGCAAGCGGGTGGTGAGCTTCGGGACCGCGGCGAGGTCACCTTGGTGGATGGTGGGCGCGAGGATCCGCGCTTCGAGCGGAGGCGGAGGCACCATCGCTCCATGTGGCCGGTCATACGACGCGGGCGCAAAGACGACCGCGGAAACCGAGACGAGAACCAGGGCTCGCCGCGCGCCTGAAGCCCATGACTTCACGATCGAAGGATACCGACAAGCCCGCTCGTGCGGGCCTACGCGGAGGGACAACCAGCAGGCAAACGGATGCCGCGGTTCGCCTCAACTCCTGACACCTCGAACGGTTCATTGCCCGGGATCTCCACCGTGAGATCCACGGCGGTGGCGTCGCCCAAACCAAAATGAGCTTCAGGAGATGCGCCGGCTGAGTACCCCTCCGACGCGGTGATCTCTCGGACACCCAGCAACGCCTCCGGGTCTCCCACCTCACCGGCTCGGTATGCGGAGACCCGGGCTCCGATCCCCCACCCGAATCCCGGCCCCACGGAGACCGACAGCCAGTTCCCCGACGCGGTGTCGTTGTGCAGGAGCAGCGACGGGAGCGCCGGCTCCCACTCCACCAGGAGCACGTCCAGGCGCCCGTCCAGGTCCACATCGGCACTGGGGCCGGTGACCCAGTACTGCGCAGCGCCGAGCCCCTCGGGGGTCGTGAACGTGGGGACCCCATCCTGGAGCCCAAGGTGGTGGAGGATCGCCGGCCTGGTTCCCTCCTCGGCTGACGCCGTGGTCAGGATGTCCGGCCACCCGTCGTTGTCGAAGTCCTCCACCTCCACATGCGGCGCCTTGGTCGGCAGCGCCGGCACGCCCGAGGCCTCGGTCACGTCCTCGAACGACGGATCGCCGTCGCCGTCCAGACCCCGGTTGAGGTACACCCGGACCGGGACGGGAGGACCCCCATCCAGCGTGCTGTTGTAGTGCTGGCCCAGCACCACGTCCTGGAGCCCGTCGCGGTTCAGGTCGGCGATGGCCACGCCGGCCACGTCGTCCTCGTCACCGAAGACCTCCCACCGAAACACCTGGGAGTCGGCCTCCCGGAAGGTCCCGTCGCCGTTCGCCACGAACAGCCGATTCGAACCCGCCACGAACAGGTCCGCATGGCCGTCGTTCGTGAGGTCCGCAACTCCGACGCCCAAGCCCTGGATGTCACCGGGAAGGCCGGCGTCGGCGGTTCTGTTCTCGAAGCGCATCTCTCCCTGGTTCAGGAGCAGGACGCTGGACCCGCCGGACCACCGGTCCTCGGCGATGAAGAGATCCAGCAGCCCGTCGAGATTCGTATCCAGCACCCCCACCGACCGGCCCACCAGGTCCTCGGGGATGCCTGCATCCTCGACGAGCTCGAATCGCCCACCGTCGTTCCGCAACACCTCCGTGAGGCGGTCCCCTCGCTCGATAGACCTGGTGTTGCGCGAGGCGATGAGATCGAGGTCCCCGTCGGCGTCCAGATCGGCGAACGCCGCGCCGCTGGTTCGCCCCAGCTCCGCGGGGAACCCCGGCGCAGGCCGGAACCCGTCCGGGCTCCCGAGCAGCAGCCGATCCGGAGACGGCCCAGCGGCCCCTCGGAACGCGTAGTCCTCCTCCAGGCGGTCGGCAAACGTCCCCACGAACACGTCCACCCACGGGTCGGCGTTCACATGGCCCCACGCCGCCGCGTGCCCGTACATCCCCCGGAGGGGCTCGACCAGACCAAGGCTCGCGGTGGCGTCGGAGAAGGAGATCTCGTCGGTGCCCGCCGCGGGCTCCGCTTCCCAGCAGCCCTCGGATGCTGCTCCGGATGCCGGCTCGGGGACATCGGTCCCGTCCGACGCCGACGAGCAGCCTGCCAGCACCGTGACCAACACGGCGACCGCCCAGGACCGAGGTGTCATGACAGATGCACGATCATCAGGATGACCGTCCCGAGCTCGGCTTCATCGGCTGGGGGTCCGGCGTTCATCCCCACGTACAGAACGTCGCCGGAGGGGTCAACGGCAACGTCGAAGGAGCCGCCGAACAGGCGGAGACCGAGGGTTTCCTCCACGGGCGGGTTCAGCTCGGTGACCACGGTCTGCTCCCCGCTGGTGGTGTCCACGCTGATCAACGGGGTCCCTTGCTCCCAGCTTCCCCCGGGGATCGCCGGAACATAGAAGAGGCGGGTTCCGTCGGAGTGAAGGGCGACGGATGGCGTGTACCCACGAGCCGTCCCGAGCGTGCGGACGTCTCCCGAAGGCTCCAGGGCGAACAGCACGTCGTCGATGGTCGCTCCATACACGGTCCCGTCCGGCGCCGGGCGGGTGGAGGATCGGAGCCACTCGCCGGGGATCGGGTCCGGGTGCGTGCTCACCTCGTTCGTGTCGGGGTCGTAGACCGCCAGCCTCCCTCCCCCGATGGAGTAGTAGGCGCGACCCTCCCGGTCCACCGCCACGTTCCGGAACCCGATGGGGCTCGGCTCGTCGGTCCGGAATCGGACCTCGAGGTCCTGGGTGTCGTACACGAAGAAATCCCCGCGGGTCTCGTCCGCGGGGATCGCCGCTTCGCCGTACAGCAGGCCTCCATCCTGCCAGCCCGTCAGCGAGGGGACCCCGCGCTCCTCCACGGGAACCCCCAGGTTGGCGATGGTCCGGACCTCGGGATCCAGCCGGAACAGGAGGTCTCCGCGATAGGACGGACCGTACGTGAGCCCATCTCGATCGCCCCAGTAGGTACTGAAGTAGACCTCTCCGCAGGACCCGGGGACCATCTGCCCGTGGACCTTCCCGTATCCCCAGTCCCCGGCCCGGTGATCGGTGAACGACAGGACGTCCGCGATGGTGGTCAGGGTTCCCGACGCCGGTTCGTACTCGTACAGGTAGGCGTTGCCGTCGGGACCAAGATGGTCGCCGATGGCCGACAGGAATCGCCCGTCGGGGAGCACCAGGCCCTGGCCCCATTGCGTCCAGGGATTCCCCGCATAGTCGGGGTGGGGGTAGACGACCGCCTCGATCCGAGGACGGCCCGACCCGCCTTCATCGAGGACCACGGCCTCGGCTTCGGCGCCGTTGAGCCACGGTCGCTCTTCGGCCGGCGCGGACTGGCAGGCCTCCGCTGCGCCTACGGCGGCACCGGTCCCGCCGGCGGTCGTTCCGGGGGGATCGCCCCGGGCGGTGCAGGCAAGCAGGACCGTGGAAAGGGCCAACGCGCTGATGGTTGTTCTGTTGACGGCGGGCCTCCCGTCGAGGGCTACAAGGCCCCAGGGTACCGCCGGGCCGGCAAGGAGTCCGGCCGTGCGTGCTACGCTCCCGCCGCCGGACCGAGGGGGGAACCATGCGGAGGGTCGTTGTCGTGGGCGTCGCTTCGGCGATCGCCTTGGTGGCATGTGCACCACAGGAGGAACAGCAGGCGGGCGGGGGCGGCCAGACCCCCGCTGCCGACCAGTGCCAGAAGGAGAGCCTGAACCTCGTCGAGCCGGGACAGCTCACCATCGCCACCGACAACCCGGCCTTCCCCCCGTGGTTCGAGGGCGGGACCGGCGACGACTCTCCCTGGGAGATCAACGACCCCACGACCGGCGAGGGGTTCGAGAGCGCAACGGCATATGCGGTTGCCGAAGAGCTCGGATTCACCGGGGACGAGGTGGAGTGGGTCGAGGTCCCGTTCAACCAGTCCTTCAGGCCGGGCCCCAAAGACTTCGACTTCGACATCAACCAGATCTCCTACGGAGCGCGACGCGACCAGGCCGTGGACTTCAGCGAGAGCTACTACGACGTGAATCAGGCCCTCGTGTCCGTGGAGGGCAGCCCGATCGCCGACGCCACGACGCTCGCCGAGCTTCAGGACGCCAAGCTCGGTGCGCCGATCGCCACCACGAGCTACGACTACATCGTCAACAACATCCAGCCGACCGAGGATCCCGGCGTCTACGACACGCTGAACGACGCCATCAGCGCGCTGGAGAACGGCCAGGTGGACGGGATCGTGGTGGACCTTCCAACCGCGTTCTTCATCGTCGCCGTGCAAGTGAAGGACGGCGTGACGGTTGGTCAGTTCCCCACGGTGGGCGCCCAGGAGTACTTCGGGCTGCTGTTCGAGGACGGGAACCCGCTGGTCGAGTGCGTCAACCAGGCCATCCAGGCCATCAAGGCCGACGGAACCCTGGCCGCCATCCAACAGGAGTGGCTGGCGGACAAGACCGACGCCCCGGTCCTCGAGTAGCGCCGGGCGCGTGAGCGCGGTCGGCGGCCCTCCTTCGGCTCCCGATCACATGCCGGACGACGTCCTCCTCGGCGATCGCCGGTCCAGGATCCTCGGCGGCGGCGGGGCCGAGGGGGCTCGTGGGGTGGCCATCGCCCTGGTGAGCACGGTGGTGTTCTTCACGCTCCTCATCCTCCTGGTGATCAACTCGCCCGGGTGGCCGGAGGTCAAGCAGGCGTTCTTCAACGTGGAGCTGTTCGCCGAGTCGTTCCCCACGATCGCCAAGAAGTTCCTCATCAACGTGCTGGTGTTCTGCGTGGCCGAGGTGTTCATCCTGGTGTTGGCCCTGTTCGTCGCGGTGCTCCGGAGCCTTCCGGGTCCGGTGTTCTTCCCCATCCGCCTGCTGGCCATCATCTACACCGACCTGTTCCGAGGGATCCCCACGATCCTGGTGATCTACATCTTGGGGTTCGGGGCCCCGGCGCTCCAGCTGCAGGGCGTCCCCATCTCCCCGCTGTTCTGGGGGATCGTGGCCCTCGTCCTGGTGTACTCGGCGTACGTGGCCGAGGTGTACCGGGCTGGCATCGAGTCCGTCCACCCCAGTCAGGTCGCCGCGGCCCGGTCGCTCGGCCTCTCGCGATGGAAGACGCTTCGATTCGTGATCCTTCCCCAGGCCGTTCGCCGGGTGATTCCCCCTCTGCTCAACGACTTCATCGGGCTCCAGAAGGACTCGGCGCTGCTGGCACTCATCGGCGTCCTGGAGACCTTCCGGCAGTCGCAGGTCGACGTGGCCGGCTCGTTCAACTACACGCCGTACCTGGCCACCGCGCTGTTGTTCGTGCTGTTCACCATCCCGCTGGCCCGGCTCACCGACTGGCTGGTGGCCCGGGAACGAACCCGGCGTCAGGCGGGGGCGGCGGTGTGAGCGAGGCCCTTCGGTGCGAGGCCATCCACAAGTCGTTCGGACCCCTCGAGGTCCTTCGCGGCGTGGACCTGACCCTCCAGCCGCACGAGGTGGTGGCGCTGATCGGGGCATCGGGGTCCGGCAAGTCCACCCTTCTGCGGTGCATCAACCTCCTCGAGCGGATCGATGAGGGGCGGATCGTCCTGAACGGCCAGGACATCACCGCACCGGCTGTCGACGTCAACCTGGTGCGCCGGCAGGTCGGCATTGTGTTCCAGGCGTTCAACCTGTTCCCCCACATGGACGTCCTTCGCAACGTCTCCCTGGGCCCCGTGGAGGCGCTGGGTCAGCCCCGACGGGATGCGGAGGAACAGACCCGGGTCCTCCTGGCCCGATTCGGGCTGGCCGACAAGGAACGCGAGTATCCCGACCGGCTCTCGGGTGGGCAGCAGCAACGGGTGGCCATCGTCCGAGCGCTGGCCATGCGCCCTGACCTCATGCTCCTCGACGAGGTCACCAGCGCGCTCGACCCCGAGCTGATCGCAGAGGTCCTGGAGGTGATCCGGGAGCTGGCCACGACGGGGATGACCATGATCCTGGCCACTCACGAGATGGGGTTCGCCCGCGACATCGCCGATCGGGTGTGCTTCCTGGATCGGGGGGTGATCCTGGAGGAGGGACCTCCGGCCCGGATGTTCTCCCAGCCACGCGAGCCGAGGACCCGGCAGTTCCTTCAGCGGATCATCGACGCGGGCCGGCTGTAGTCAGGGACGGTCGATGGCGTAGACGCCGAGGATGGCGTCCTTGCGGACCTGGAGGAACGTTTCCTTGGCCACACCTGACCCATCACCGGAGGTGATCGTGGCGTCGGTCACCGGGACGAACGATCGCGAGGACTGCATCACGGTGTCCCATGCATCCGAGAACCTGCCCCGGCGCCCGGGAACGTAGATGGTCCCTTCCACCGAGTAGCCCGCCAGGAGGATGGCCACCTTCACGGCCACCTGGGCGTCCCGGATGGCCCCTCGGACTGCGTGCACCAGCTGGTTGGGCAGGAATGGCTTCCGGAGCACCGGGCAGCCGAGGTCGGCGGCCTTCTCCTCGAGGGTGTCGTCCGGCATCCCGGTCATCACCACCACCGGGAGATGGGCGAACCGGCCGTCCTCCCGGATCCGGGCGATGAGGCTCCAGCCATCCTCCTGGGTCCGGAGGGCCAGGTCGACCAGGGCGCTGTCGGGGACCTCCTCGTTGAGGAGCCGCAGGGCCTCCTGGGACTCCTGGGCCTCGATCACCGTGTACCCCTCGATGGCCAGCCGCTGCCGGATCATCCACAGGACGCTGATATCGTCGTCGACCACCAGTACCTTGGGCATGCTCAGCTCCGAATCGTCCCTAGATAGGTCGGTCACTTCGGTACCTTCCTGTAGTTCCGGTCGGCCGACTCCCGTATGCTCGCCCGCATGCGGATCGCGGTGCTGGGGGCGGGCGCGATGGGGTCCGCGGCGGCTCGGCTCCTGGCCCGTCACGACGACGTTGAGCTCCTGGTCCTGGACACCGACCTCGAACGGGCCGAGCGCACCGTGGCCGCGGCGGGACGCGGCGAGGGCCGGGGGGTGGACGTGGCCGGGGGCGGCCTGGCCGACGCGCTGCGAGGGTCCCAGGCGCTGGCCTCCTGTGTCCCCTACCGGCTCAACCTCCAGGTCATGGAAGGGGCGGTCGAGGCCCGGGTGCCGTACGCCGACCTCGGTGGCCTGTACCACACGACCCTCCGCCAGCTCGAGCTCGACGAACGCTTCCGGAGCGCAGAGGTCCCCGCGATCCTGGGCATCGGGTGCTGTCCGGGAACCTCCAACGTGCTGGCCCGCCTGGCCGCCGATCGCCTGGACGAGGTGCACACCATCGACATCTTCGACGGGGCCGCGGAGCCCGATTCCGGGTTCGGGGTCCCCTATTCCGCAGAGACCATCCTGGACGAGTTCACCTTCCCCGCCGTGGTGTTCGAGGGAGGAGAGCTGAAGGAGGTCCCCGCGGGATCGGGAGCGATCCCCTACCGGTTCCCCGAGCCCGTCGGAGAGCAGGAGGCCGTGTACACCCTCCACTCGGAGATCGCCACCCTCCCTCGCACGATCCCCGGGGTCCGGGACGTCCGGTGGCGGCTGGCCCTGCCGCCCAACATCGCCGGGGGGTTCCGGACGCTCGCGGAGCTGGGGCTCGCCTCCGAGGATCCGGTGGACACGCCATCCGGTCCGGTGATCCCCCGGGACGTGCTCCGGACGGTCCTGAGCCGCGTTCCGCCCTCCGAGGGACCTCCTGAGGACACCGAGGCCCTGGTGGTCGAGGCCACCGGGCCGCTGCGTGGCAGGCCGGCGGCGTTCGTGGGGACGGTGCTCCTCCGTCCCACGCCGGAAGGGATCGACGCGGGAGCGTTCGGCACCGCCATCCCCATCGCCACGGCGGCTCGGTGGCTTGCCGAGGGACGCGTCCCGCCGGGAGTGCATCCGCCGGAGACCGCGCTGCCCGCCACCGAGTTCCTGGCCGCCCTCGCCGAGGAGGGCGCCGAGGTCACCGTGTCCGTTTCCGAGTCCCTGGGCCCGGCCCAGGACGGCTCGGCCTGAGAGGATCCCCTACCGCCGGGGGGCGTCCCTCGCTGCGCCGGCCGACCGGACCACCGCCTCGCAGCTGGGGTCGACGATCTCGCCGTTCAGGCAGCGGTCGTTTCCCGCCTCACCGACCAGGTTGTCGCCCCCGCTGTCCTCCGCTCCCTCTCCGCCGTCGAGCAGGTCGTCGCCGTTCCCGGCGAGGAGATCGTCATCGCCATCTTCCCCGGACAGCTCATCGTTCCCGTCGCCGCCGAAGAGCCCGAACGTCGGGGCTCCCAGCGGACAGCCGGTGAAGTTCGAGTCACAGTCGTCGCCTCCGCGGCCGAACAGACGGTTGGCGTTGGCGTCTCCGGTGAGCTTGTCGGCGAACTCCGTGCCGTCGAGGTCCTCGATGGCCTTGAGCGAGTCGGCTCCCTCACCGGTTGCCGAACCCGCCGCCAGCGAGGCGTCCACACCCGTGGCCGACTGGAAGAACGATGCCAGGTCGAACCCATCGCCTCCGTCGTAGGTGTCGTTCCCCACGCCCCCGATGAGCGTGTCGTTCCCACTTCCCCCGAACATCCGGTCGTCCCCGGCGCGGGGATCGAAGGTGTCGTTGCCGCTCCCACCGATCAGCAGGTCGTTGCCGACCTGGTCGAAGAGCTTGTCGTCTCCCGGGCCGCCGAGGATCGTGTCGTTCCCGCCGCCCCCGGTGTGCACGTCGTTCCCGGGGCCGCCGGCCATCCGGTCGTTCTTGCCCTGGCCCCGGAGCGTGTCGTTCCCGGCGTTGCCACAGACGCGATCCTTCCCGCCTCGGCCGACGACCACGTCGTTCCCGCCGAGCCCGGAGATGGAGTCGTTCCCGGAGCTTCCTCGCACGATGTTCTTGCCGTTGGTCCCCACGTAGTCGGCGACCTTGCCGAAACACCGGGGGGCGGCCTGAGCGGCAGGTACCGCCAGCGCCAGCAGCACCCCCACGGCCGTTCCCAGCACCACGATCCGAGCAGCCTTAAGCATGGTCGAACTCCTTTCGGGTGTGTCCCCTTTCCGCCGAGATGGACTATGACGGGAGCGAGTCCATCGGTCAATGCTGGGGCTCGCCCGTATAGGGTCCCCGCATGGGTCGGACCGGCGAGGTGGCTCGCTACTTCCTCCGGCTGGGGGTCGTCGGCTTCGGCGGCCCACCCGCCCACATCGCTGCGATGCACGACGACCTGGTCAGGAAACGGGGCTGGATCGACGAGGAGCGGTTCCTGGAAGTGGCTGGGGTCACCAACCTGGTCCCCGGGCCCAACTCCACCGAGGTGGCCATCCATCTCGGCTACCTGCGGTCCGGACCGCTTGGAGGGGTGGCCGCCGGCCTGGCCTTCATGGTCCCGGCCTTCCTGATGGTGCTGGCGCTCTCCTGGATCTACTTCGAGGCCGGCACGTTCCGGCTCCGTGACGACCTCCTCGCCGGGATCCAGGCGGTCGCCGTGGCCGCGATCCTGGCCGGAACCTGGCGGCTCCGAGCCGGGATCCTCGGGGGGTGGATGAAGCCGGTGCTGGCCGCGGCAGCGTTCGGGCTGACCCTGGCCTTCCCGGCCCTCACTCCCCTGGTGATCCTGGGGGCCGGGACCGCCGCTCTCCTGGCCGAGGTGGGCGCGGACCGGGTGGGTGCGTGGCTGATTCCTCCGGTGGCCGTGACGGCTGGCGGCGGGCTGGGCGGCCTGGCCCTGGTGTTCCTCCGGACCGGCCTGCTGCTGTTCGGCGGCGGGCTAGCCCTGGTCCCCCTCCTGGCCCCGGTGGTTGAAGCCCGGGGGTGGCTCACCGAGTCCCAGTTCCTCGACGGCATCGCCCTGGGGCAGGCCACCCCGGGCCCCGTGCTCATGACCGCGGCGTTCGTGGGGTTCGCCGTCGAGGGGTGGCTGGGGTCGGTGGTGGCCACGGCGGCGGTGTTCCTCCCGTCCTTCTTCGTGGTGCTGGTCGTGACCGGGCCGTTCCTCCGGAGGTTCAGGGAGCATCCCGGGGTGGCGGCCTTCGTCCGAGGGGTCACCGCCGGGGCGCTGGGTGCCGTGCTGGCCGCTGCGGTGGATCTGGGGCGGGTGGGGCTCGCCGGGCCCGTCCGCGTGGTGATCTTCGCGGGGGCCCTGGTGGCCATCCTGGCCCGCCTCCCGGTGGCCTGGGTGGTGCTGGCCGGGGCGGTCCTCGGCGCGGCGGCGGGGGCCGTGGGGCTGGCCTGACGCTCGACCTGTGCCACCCTGTGCGGATGCGAGCGCTCCCCACGCTGGCCGCGACACTCCTCCTGATGGGCCAGGCGCTTCCCGCCGACGCGGTGACGTGCTCGTTCGACGGCGGCGCGCACCGGGTGGCCATCCAGCTTGCGGGCACGTCCACGATCACCCGGGGAGGCGGCGGAGAGATCGTGGTGGACGGCACGGCATGCGGTTTGGCCACCACGTCGAACACCGACGTGGTCGCGGTCACGGGGACCACGGGCAGCGGGGACATGCTCGTCGTCGACGTGGGCCAGGGGCAATTCGAGCCGGGAGCGACGGCCGAGGCCCAGGGCACCTCGGATATCGAGTTCGAGGTCACGCTGGAGGGCGACGGCGGCGACTCGGTGGCGTTCAGCGGCGGCCAGAACGACGACGCGCTGGTGATCGGCGACGCCGGCACCCTGCTCAATGGCGACCCGGACGTGGACGTCACGTTCACCGGGGTCGGAGGGGCCGGGCTCCGGGGCCAGGGCGGCAACGACGTCCTGGTGGGCACGGGGGGGCAAGACGCCGGAGGGCCGACCCCATTGCCGCTCGAGATCCAGGGAGGCGATGGAGGCGACCTGCTGACCGGCGGATCTGGAGACGACCGACTGGCGGGGGGTTCGGGAGAGGACACCCTCGACGGGCAGGCGGGCTCGGATCACCTCGACGGCCAGGAGGACCGCGACACCGTGAGCTACGCAGTATCTCCGGAGAAGCAGCGAGTGAAGCTGTGGGCCGGCGAGGCAACGGGATGGGGCACGGATGCGGTGCTTCGCTTCGAGAACGTGGTGGGCTCCCCGAACGGCGACCGGATCGAGGGCGACAACCAGGAGAATCGGATCTTCGGAGGGGCGGGCCGCGACCGGATCACCGGCGTGGAGGGCGACGACGACCTGCTCGGAGGCAACGGCAAGGACTTCTTCAAGGCCGGCACGGGGGACGACACGGTGATCGGTGGCCTGGGGGTGGACACCTACACGCTCCGGTCGTCCCGGGTCCCGGTGCAGATCAACCTGAAGAAGCACACGGCGCTGGGCCAGGGCACCGATCTGGTCCTCGAATGCGAGAACGGGGTCGGAGGCCGGAGCGACGACCGGGTGACCGGAACCGGAGGACGGAACCACCGGTTGGTCGGGGGCAAGGGGCGGGACGTCGTTCGCGGTCTCGGGGGCCCAGACCGCCTCCGTGGCGGCCATAGCGACGACGTGCTCGTCGGCGGAGCCGGAGAGGACGAGCTCCGAGGGACGGGAGGCGACGACAAGCTCTTCGGTGGCCCGGGGCACGACCTGTGTCTCCAGGGCGGCGGAACGGGCACCAAGAAGGGCTGCCCCTGAACGGCACCCGGCCGCTGCTAGAATCGCCGGACGTGGTGGCCGTAGCTCAAGTGGTTAGAGCGTCGGGTTGTGGTCCCGAAGGTTGGGGGTTCGAGTCCCCTCGGTCACCCGGCCCGGGCCGCTAGCTCAACTGGCTAGAGCAGGGGCCTCTTAAGCCCAAGGTTGCAGGTTCGAGTCCTGCGCGGCCCACGATGAAAATGCAGGTCAGGGACCCACGACAGTCGAACCGGTGTTCTTGGCGGCCCGAGATGCTGGACATCCGCAACCCAAATGCAACCCGAGCGCCGGCGATCTCCGGCTAGGCAGCCGTGGGGCTGGTAGCGGAAATCCGCGATGACGCCGTCAGGCCGGACGTCCCAACGTCCGTTCTTCTCCGCAAGTGCCTTGTGCTCGCCTCACGGCTGGGGCACCAGCCTTTGATGGAGTGGGTCCAATACGAGCTCAACGGTTACCCCGACGATGCCCCGTTGCCCTCCTATCGCGGCCCCCACGCCCTGACACCGATGGCCCACCTCGCCGGTCCTTTTCGCTCCGAGGTGAGGAACCTCCAGGTCCCCATCGGGGCGATTCCTGAGTACGCCAGAGAGTGGCTAAAACACGAGACGCGGGAGGCTCTGGCCGGCCTTGAACACACGGTCCGCCAGGCGGAGAGCAAGGGCCTCGGTTCTCTGAGGGTCCACCTCCCAGCGGACCTGGCGCCCCAAGTAGAGATCTACGAGGGGCACACGACCGTTCAGCTCTGGCTAGAAATACCCCTCAGCCTGGGAGTGGCGATCCTCGACCAGGTACGAAATCGAGTCCTGAACTTTGCCCTGGAGATCGAAAAGGAGGATCCCCGGGCGGGCGAGGCCGAGATCGGGTCGCAGCCCATCCCAGAAGACCGGGTGGCGCAGATCTTCAACGTGGTGGTGATGGGCGGAGAGCATAGCTGGAGCCTTGGATCGTCTGGTCAAACGATTCAGCTGATCGAGGCGAACGTTCAACCTGGCGAACTCAAGAGCCTGGTCGAGTTCCTTCGAGGGCAGGGATTGCCCGAGTCCCAGATCAAGGAGCTTGAGCAAGCTCTCGAGGAAGACGGCTCGATCACAGGGGCTGAGCCGGGGCCCCAGACCAAGGGTTGGCTACGCCGGACGGCCGATAAGGCTGGGGAGGTGGGTTCGTCCGTTGCGGCCGGGGTCATCACCGCAGCCCTCAACCGTTACCTCGGGCTCAGCTGATTCCCGAGGAAGCTGGCCTGGACGAAGGCCTCGATGTCCTCACGCCGGAACCGGACCAGCTGGCCCAGGCGGATGTGGGGAATCCGCTGCTCCTGGGCCCACAGATAGACCGTGTTCCGCTTGATCCCAAGGTAGGTGGCGACCTCCTCGGCAGTCATCAAAGGGACTAGGGGCCGCTCATCCACGGTCGGGGATCATATGCCCCCGGCGATCACCCCGGAAGCCAGCGCTCCGACCAGCAACTCCCACTGCAACTGTTCCCAGCGGAAGAGGCAACGGTAGAGAGCACCGTTCACGATCTCCTGGTAGCTCAGGATGTCGGCGGCGATCCAGCCCTCCGCGTCACCATTATCGAGCTGCACCCGCTCCGGCGTAGGCCAAACATCCCGTGCCTCCTCCAGTGACGGGAACTCCATGAGGATCTGGCCTTCCTCCAGGAGCCGAGGGTCCTCCCAGCGAACGAGGTACCAGCCATCGGTCTGTCTCTGTTGAATCACCCTGGGCCACCTCCCATAGTGGCTCCCTGTGAAGAGGCCCGGGGCAGGGGCAGGGACACCCTTTTCGGCCGTACGTGCCTAGCCCTGGGCCCGCCGGACTGTACCAAGCGGGCCCGACGAAACCGCTGTCATCGAGTCAGGCGGGCCTCCTCGTCATCCTCGACTTCCTCGGTGAAGATCAGCACCTTGTGGCGAGTCTCTCCGGCCTCGTTCGTCCAGATGATGTGCTCGGCCGGACCGGTGGCCCTGTAGACCTTCCCTGTGTACTCGGGGTGCGGCCAGACCCGGGAGTTGATGATGTCCCCCTCGTTGATCGGCAGGAACGGAGTCTCTGACTCGAACAGGACCATGACGTCTCGGGTGCTGCCGGGCTCGTAGATCTCCAGCATGTACCTCCTGATGGGATCCGCTTTTGCCATCGCCTAGATCCTCCCCTCCCCGCCGATGATGAGGTCGGCCACCGCATTGGCAGCCTGCTCCTCCAGAGACGGGATCGAATGGCTGTACGTGTCGATCGTGAGGGTGATCGTCGAGTGGCCGAGCCTGTCAGAGACGACCTTCGGGTGAACACCGGCTGCGAGAGCGAGAGTTGCGTACGTGTGACGGAGGTCGTGTAGCCGGATCCGTGGAAGGCCGGCGTCACTCGCGCGGCGTTGGAACGCCTTTGAGAACTCGTCAGGGTGGACTGGCGACCCGTCCTCCTTCGCGAAGACCAGGCCCTGGTCCCGGTAGGCCGGCCCCCAAGCCAGTCGCTCCTTTGCCTGCTGCTTCAGGTGGTCGCGGAGAGCCGCGATGGTCGCGGGGTCGAGCGAGATCCGTCGTCGGCTTCGCTCCGTCTTGGGCTCGGTGACCACCACGCGATACCCGACCGCAGTGATGGCCTGGCGGACGGCGAGGGTGCCGGCGGTTAGATCGACATCCTCACGTCGAAGGCCCAAAACCTCCCCACGACGCATGCCGGTCGTGGCCGCGAGGAACCAGGCAGCGAAGAGCCTGTCTTCCCGCACGTGCTGAAGGTAGGCACGAAGCTGCTCCGCGTCCCAGGTCTGCATGGGAACTCGGGGCTGCCTTGGAAGGCTCTGATTTTGGGCGGGGTTCCGCACCAACCGCCCCTCCCGTGTGGCTTCCAGGAAAGCCCGATGGAGGGTGGCCCCGATGTACCTGACCGTTCGTGGTGAAAGTCCGGAGCGATCCCCATTTCTCCGCCCCCTCTCCAGCAGTCGGTAGTGGGTCAGTTTGCCCGCTGAGCTGCCCTCACGCCAGAGCGGTCAAGCAGGGACCGCCTATCTCCTCTTACCCAAGGGCCTCTGGCGGCTAGTCAACGGTGCCGCCCAGGTCCTCGACTATGGCCTTGAACTGAGCGACCAGCGTGTGGAAACGCTCGGGCCTGATCCACACGTGAGCTACGCCCTCATGCTGGGGCCCTCCGGGAGCAGGATGTATCGCTTCACGGGCAAACAGGATGGCGATGCCGTCCTTCTGCGCCCGGATGAAACAGCCTTGGGCGAATGAAGGCTCGGCCATCTCATCGTCGATCTCCACGGGGACGTTCCCGTAGGTCAGGATTGCCAAGGTACCCCTCCCTTCAGAGGGGTCTAGTCAAGCAGCCCGGCGATCTCTTCGAGGGTCCAGACGTGATCGGTGACCCCTGCCGCCATCGCCGGGGTGGTCGGGTAGCGCTGGCTGAGGGTCTTATGGGGTCTGGCGAAGTTGTAGTGCATGAAGTGGAGGGACACGGCATGGGCCAGGTTCTCGACCTTCCGGCTGAACGCATTGGTCAGCCGAGTGAAACGGCGCATCCCCATCCGGATCGTGAGGTTCTGCCGTTCCACATAGGACGTGGAGATGTGAGCGGGATCGGGGTCACCGTAGACTCTGATGGTCTCGACTCCGGTGCATTCCGTCGGGCTGTATCGACGAGCCGCGTCCTTCACGTTCGGCGGGGTCCCGTAGTGCTTTTCGAGCATGGCGTAGTCGATGCGAGGGCCGAAGGTCTCGGTGACTGCTCGGACGTAGATGCGGTTGCCGTCGGTAGTGAGCTGGATCCGATTCTTCACTCGGGAGGCCAGGTCCTTCATGAATACGTAGGCGTCGATGGCCTGGCGCTCCCCGACCAGCCAGGTAGGGACCAGCTTGGTGTCGGCATCGAGGGCCACCCACGTCCACACGTCCCCGTACTCAAAGGGATGCTCGGGCTTGACGTTCTTGGCCTTGGCCCCCACGAAGGCCCATATCTCGTCGCACTCGATCCGCTTGGAGTCCAGGTCCCGGAGGGTGGCGTCCTGGTACTTGGAGCAGGCATCCCCGAGGTCTCTGAGCAGCTTGACCACG
Organism: Actinomycetota bacterium; assembly: GCA_036833435.1. Classification (GTDB taxonomy): domain Bacteria; phylum Actinomycetota; class UBA4738; order UBA4738; family CALAEC01; genus DAITPV01. Next base: position 22,040 of record DAITPV010000002.1, read on the forward strand.
GTGTTCTTGGCGGCACCCGTCACCCTGACAGTGGCCCGGATGCTCATGCCCTCGACCAAGCACCCGATGATCTGTGCCCTCTTCTCGGTGCTCAGCATGTTCATACTGATCATTATGCCTGACCGGTCAAGCATAGTCAAGGGGGTATCCTCATCGGCCGATGGGGAAGCTGTGTCGGCCCTAGCCAGCGACCTGTTCGAACCGCCGCTCGATCCCGGTATCGCGGAGGCAGTGATCCTCCTGCGCGAAGCGGGGATCGAGACCTTCGAATCCTGCGAGGGAGGGCCAGGGCATTCCTACCCCGAGCCAACTGTCGCCTTCAATGGGGAACCCTCGGCCGGCTTTCAGGCCTATGCGGTGGCCGTCCAGCACGGTCTCAAAGTGAACACTCTTCGTCGAGTGTGGCGGGTGGACTACGGGGAGCTGACCGGGCCGTGGTGGGAGCTCACGCTGGTCCCACCACGCCCAAGCCAGGCCCTACCCTCCTAGGACTGCAGGTCCCTGCAGTCCTTGCAGTGCCTCAGCCCTCCGGTGCCTTCGACACGGTTGTACGACTCGATGTTGTTGCCAGTCGTGCATTTCGTGTCGTCGTGATAGACACCATCCGGCTTGCCCTCCTCCAGTCTGGAGTGCCATGGGTTCGTTTTGGCCACCTGGGATCACCTCCCCCGTCCCGGCTGGGAACTTACATCCATGTAATTTCGAAGCATATCAGCCGGGATCAGGGAGTCAAGCACCAGGGCGGGGGGAACGGGAAGGGCAGATCGGGGGAGCTAGGCGGGGGTGACTCTCCGCTCGGATTCGATGTACCGGCGCAGGGCGCTGCGGATGATCCGGGCTATGGGCCGGTCCTCGGCCTCGGCCTGTTCGTGGAGGGCTTCGCGCAGATCACCGGGCAGCCGCACCACGTACTGGTACTGGGTGACGCGGTCCTTCGCCATCCCGACTCCCTTCCCGTGGGGAATTACGTCCATGTGATTCTGCCGAATACCAAACGATTGGTCAAGCGTGTCCAGGCTACCGGCTTCGCTTCCGACCCTCAGGGGAGCGCTTGCCGCGCCACCGGGCGATGGCGGCCTTCCTGGCGATCTCCTGGCGCTTCTTGGCGCTCAGCGCCTTGGCCCTGGCCTTGCCCCCCTTGAGGCCACCCTTCCGCCCCAGCTCGACCGCTGCGGGGTCCTTCGGGGGTGCCTCGGGCTTCGGGGGTGCATCGCCGGTAGCCTCATCGATGAGCTGCTTGGCGAGTTCGTTTACGTCCCTCGGCCGCTTGCGTGAGCGCTCAGGCATGGCCCAAGGGTCCCACCCGAGCCCCTGAGCGTCAAGGCTGGCTATCCCTCAAACTGACCCACTACCCAGCAGTCCCGCGTAGAAGGCATTCAGCTGAGCGGTGGTCAGCTGCTGGAGCCTGATGCTCCCCAGGCCCGGGATCACGTGGTGCTCGAGGTTCCTCCGATAGGAGTCCCACGTTGAAAGCCGGACGCGGGCCTTGGCACCCTCGAGCCACTGAAGGAGATACTCCCCGACGGTGAGCCGGGACGGCTCCACATACGTTCCTTGCGCCAGGCGGCCCTCCTGCTCTGTGAGCCAGTCGCGAGCTTCACGCTTGGTCGCAAAGCCGCCCTTCCAAATCCGCTTCCTGTTCCGGGCCTCATCCCGCCCCAACTCGATGATGGCAACCCACCTGCTCCCCCGCCTCCATACACGGCCTCTCACGATTCCTCCCCCTTCACCTTGGCAATCTCGATCGACTCCACCCCGACATCCAGCCGGCGCACGCCTCTCCCAGGTCCCGGGCTCTCGTCCTCCAGGAGGTGCCCCTGCAAACGCAAGCGGTCACCCGCCTGAAGCCCTCGAGGCTGGCCCGGCATGAGCAGGTGGATCTTCTCGGGGGGATTGCGAAGGGCTCCCGTTGGTCTCTGGCCTGTGGTCGTCGCGATCAGCTCCGCGTGGGAAACCCCCAGGGCGTTGGCCAGGCCCGCGAGAGTTTCGGGACGAGGGAACCGGGAGCGGCCCTGCTCGATCTTCCGGATCATGTCGATCGAGAGGCCAGATCTCTCAGCCAGATCTCGTTGGGTCAATCTGAGCCTCCTGCGGCCCTCAACGCACGCTTCCTTGAGTCTCGAGGCCGAGTCAACCTTCCCGGGCCTGCTCACACAATCATACTAGTCGTACAGTTGTACGACTGTCAAGGGATCGGGTTTGCGCAGGTAGGCGGCCTCGCCCGCTCCTGACCAGCCTCGCCTCATTGCTTGTAAGCGGTTCGCGTGACACGAGCACGAGACTGGGTTGACCGAGAGATTTGGATGGAGGCGAGATGATCCAGCTCAACCAACTTCGCCGGGCCCGGGAGCTCAGCCAGCGCGACCTTGCCCTACTTGCCGGCGTCTCCCCTGCTCTGATCGCTCTGGTCGAGCAGGGTAAACGGCGCCTGGGAACCCAGGCCCGGAATCGGATTCTGGCGGCCCTCGAGCTCGGCCAGAACGAGGCTCAGCGGGTCCAGGAGCTCGCCGGATGAGGCCCCCGCCCCGCTTGGTCGAGCTGGCTGATCTGCCGGCCACGCTCTCGGTCGACGAGGCGGCTCGCCTCCTGGGGATCAGCCGAGCCCTTGCCTACGAGCTCGCGAGGCGGGATGAGCTCCCGGGGATGCTCCGCCTCGGAAGACGGATCCGGGTGAGCACCGCGGTCGTCCTCAACAAGCTCCAAGCATTTCGTGGCGTGACCGAAGTGGCAGCCTCTAGCCAGGATGCAGATCCGGATGGCGGTGAGCCGTGAGGTCCAGTCGACCTAGGGTTTCCTCTCCCACGCCTGGTGAGGACGATGTTCACAAGGGCTGCGGCGGCCTGTTCGTCCGCCTGCGAAAGGGCGGACGCTTCCTCCGCCGATGTGGCCTGTGCGGCGGGGACGAGCCGAGCCCACTGGTTTCGGTCCGGTTGATCAATGGCCGGCGAGAGTGGGTTCCCTTCCGAGATCTCGTGAGGGGCCGGCCGTGAACCACGATGCCGGCGAGGAGCCTGTCGTGACGAGCCTTGGAGAGAGCGAATGTCCTCGGTGTGAGGAACGCCTTCGAGCCGTGGTGGTCCTTCCCGAACTGGTCGACCCACTGATGGCCGAGCTCTTCAGGAGCCTCGTCGGTGTGATCGAGGCCAGCGGAATCTTCCTCACGGAGACCGGAGCGAGCTAGCCGTGCAGTTGTCGGACGAGCTGGCCGACCGAGTTCCTCCGGGTCAAGAGTCCCACCTGACGGACCTGGGCAATGCGCATCGCCTGGTCAGGCGTCACGGCGGAGAGCTCCGGTACTGCCGGCCGTGGCGGGCGTGGTTCGTCTGGGATGGCCGGCGATGGGCCAGGGACGTCAAGGGTCAGGTCTTCCAGCTCGCGAAGGCAACGGTCCGTGGGCTGTACGAGGAGGCCGCGCAGGAGCGGGACTCCGCTCGACGGAAGGCCCTGGCGACCCACGCCACACGTTCTGAGAGCGAGCCACGGATCCGAAGCATGGTGGTACTGGCGGAGACCGAGCCGGAGATCGCTGTCAGGCCCGACGAACTCGATTCGGACCCCTGGGCCCTCAACGTGCTGAACGGCACGATCGACCTCGCGACCGGCACCCTGCGTCCGCACGACCCAGGCAACCTCATCACCCGGCTCGCCCCCGTTGAGTACGAAGCCGCCGAAGCTTGCCCCCTGTGGACGGCTTTTCTCCAGCGGGTACTGCCGGACGAACCACTCCGAGCGTTCATGCAGCGAGCGGTCGGGTACTCGATCACCGGGGACACGCGAGAGGAGGTGCTGTTCTTCCCCCACGGCCCAACAGCTGCCGGGAAATCCACCTTCATCGAAGCCGTCAAGGCGACGCTCGGCGAGTACGCGATGACAGCCGACTTCTCCACGTTCCTTCGGAGCCGACGGGACGGCGGATCCCCCAGGAGTGACATCGCCCGGCTGTCCGGTGCTCGGTTCGTGGCCTCGGTGGAGGTGGATGAGGGCAAGCGCCTGGCTGAGGGCCTGGTAAAGCTGATCACCGGCGGGGACACCGTGACGGCTCGCGCTCTCTACCGGGAGGAGTTCGAGTTCGTCCCGCACTTCAAGCTGTGGCTCGCCGCGAATAGCCGACCAAGGGTGCGCGACGACGACGATGCGCTCTGGCGACGGATCCTCCAGGTGCCCTTCACCGAGCAGATCCCCGAGGAGGACCGGGATCCGGACGTGAAGGCGGCCCTCCGCGACCCCCAGGAGTCGGGTCCCGGGATCCTCGCCTGGGCAGTGGCGGGGTGTCTCCGGTGGCAGGAGGAGGGACTGGCTCCGCCGCCCGCGGTCCGTCAAGCGACCAGGGAGTACCGCGAAGAGATGGACCCCCTTCGGGACTTCATCGCCGAACGGTGCCACCTGGCGCAAGAGGCCTCCGCCAGCAGTGAGGACCTGTGGCACGCCTACCTGGAATGGGTGAAAGCGACGCGGTCCTCAGAAGCTCTGGGGCGCCGAGCGTTCAGCAACCGGCTCGGAGATCACGGCTTCAGGTCGGAGAGGCTGCCGAACGGCAGGAACAAGTGGGGGGGCATCGGCCTGGTGCAGGGAGAGCTGAAGTGACCGAAGTAGTTGGACCCCATTTCCCGAACTCTCCTCGCGTGCGCGCGTATGGGAAAGTCCCGCATTTCGCCCCCCACTGCTTCGGCTGCTTCAGTCCCTTCACTGCCGGCGGCCGCCGGGGGCCCTCCTTGCCACCTCTCGGCGTTCGCGGCGGCCGTAGCGGCGGCGTTGCAAGTGGGTTGCAGCCATCACGCCTAGCCGGGCTGACCAGCACCGACGCGAGAGCATTGGGAGTCCCACTCCCATGACGAAGGCTCTCCCGCCCGAATCGTCCGATCCGGCCCCGCGGACCTGTGCCCGCTGTGGTCGGAGCGAACCGGATCTCGCCGTCGGCCAATGCCCGAGCTGCAAGGGGTTCCTCCCCGGCAACCAAGAGGGCCGCACGTTCGAACAGGGCAACGACGCGTCCCTGGTGCATGGCGCGAAGGCCGGCGCCGACCTGGTCCAAGCCACCGAGTCAGCTCTGGTCGAGATCGAGGCAGCGGTCGGTGACGGCCCCGGATCCGAGCCGAGGTTCGCACTCGCCCGGGCTTCGGCTGCTCGGGCCCTGGCCCGCGTCAGGCTGCTCGAGGAGTACCTGGATCGGGTGGGGATCCTCGACTCGAAGGGCCGGCCACGTCCCTCCACCAAACTCCTGGAGCAAGCCCACGCGGGGTTCCTGAAGCACCTTGAGGCCTTCGGGATGACACCGGCTTCGGCTGCCCGGCTCGGCCTGGATCTCACACGAGCGAAGAGTGCCAGCATCGCGGTCCAACTCGCAGACGCTCGTCGGTCGGCGTCCAAGCCGTAGGCTCAGCCCTCGCCGAGCGCCTTCCTGACGAGGGTGTCGATTGATCGGTTCAGACTCTCGATCTCCCCGTGAAGGCCCCGGATAGCGTCTTCCAACGCCTCGACCCTCATCCCGAGGCCCTTCATCACCGCGCGCAGGTGTTGTGCTTCCTCGTCCGTCAGTTCAGCCACCGGCTCTCTCCCTCCTCATCCCAGCTGTGAAAGTCCCTGTCGAGCGTCCCGCAGCTCCCGGGTAGCCAGCCTCCAGAAGGCCTGCAGATCCGACTCGTTCTCATCGAGGCTACAGCCGAGCTGGCCGATGCAATCGTTCCAGTCGTTGAAGGCATCGACGTAGTGGTTCAACGCGTTCTCCAGGTGGACGGCCACATCCAATGTGCACAGGCTCTCCAGGCGACCGAACGCGATCGCGTCGTAGGCGACCCGGGCATCCCCGACCTTCGTCCCGTACTCCTGGAATGTCAGGCCGACCCCCAGCCGGGAATCGAGCTCGTCGAGGGCGCCGATCAGATCCCCCAGCTGCTCCTCGCATTCCTGCCGGGTCGCTTCAGCCTCTTCCTGCGCGCCGGGCTGGGCGCTCTCGCTCGGTGTTGGGGTGGCCGCCTGGTTCGGCGAACCACTGGCCGCGCAGCCGGTAACAGTCAAGGCCGTCAGGACCAGGAGCTTGGGGAGCCTCTTCGGGCGTTGAGGCTGGATCACGGGCTTCCTTGGAGCCTACCCGGAGCTCGCCCCGGGTGCGACTTCCCCATGGGGCTACATCACCCGCTCAAGCTCCAGCTCGATCCCTCTCAACTGCCGGGCAGCCTCTCCCGCTAGGCGGGCCAGCTCAGCTGGGTCGCTCGTCTGAGCCACCCGCTGGAGGAACCCCCTTGCGTAGAGGCGTCTCATCCTCCGGCGGATCCGTCTTAGCGGCAGGCGGCGGTGGAGCTTCCGGTCCCAGACCTTCCTGAGCCGAGCCAGCCAGTTGCTCAATCCCTTGCCTCGCTCCGGCACAGACTCGCGGCCCTGCTCCTGGTGGTCCCGGATGTAATCCGCTCTGTCACGAACCGTGCGGACCTCATCGAAGAGCTCTGCTGCGGCCTGACGAAGTCGATCATGACGCGCTCGGCCGGTCGGCGAGGAACGGATCATGTTGACCGTCGAGAGAACGGCCCCGTACAGAGCCACGAAGCCGATCAGCAACTGCAGCAGCAAGTCAGCATCCATCGGCTCCGAGGATAGGGGAGCTCGAAGACATGCCGGGGCCGTTTGACACGGCCAGGACAGTTTTCAGTGTGGCGAGCCAGGGTTCTCGATACCTCAGTCCTCTCGAGGTGGCGCAACACCTGGGGGTCCAGGTCGAGACCGTCCGGGACTGGATCCGCCGGGGCGAGCTCCGCGCGGTTCGACTCGGCCGGCTCCTGCGAGTCCGACGGGAGGACCTGGAGGCATGGCTTTCGCAGCGTGTCGTTGGGAGCGCCACGTGAACAGCTGTCGCTGTCTCATCCGAACGGACCGCGCCCAGCTCTCGCCCGAGTGGGTCGGGGCTCCCGGGTCAGGTCTCAGGCGAATGGGTGGTGCCAGCGCATGAGCACCCTGGACGAAGCGATCGAGACGCTGAAACGTGCGGGGACGGCTGGGCCCCGGGCCTCAGGCCCGGTCTCCCCGCTCCGCAAGGAGTTCTCGGCCGTCGATGTTCGGGTGGTCGACTCGAAGCAGCGACGCCTGGGGATCGTCATCTCAACCGAGGCCGAGGATCGGGACGGCGACATCATCGAAGTGGCGGGCTGGGATCTGACGAACTACCGGAGGAACCCGGTCGTTCTCTTCGCTCACGACTACCGATCCCCCGCCGTCGGCAAGGCCATCTCGGTGGTGAAGGACACCGTCGGGCAGGCGCTGCGCTCCGTCGTGGAGTTCGCTCCCACGGAGATGGGCCGGCAACTGTTCGAGCTCTACGCCGGAAAGTACATGCGGGCCTGGTCCGTGGGTTTCCTCCCGAAGGAGTCCGTCCGCCGCCGCGAAACGGAAGACGGCTACACGGGTCGTGGCGTGCGCTTCAGGCGCCAGGAGCTCCTGGAGTACTCGGCCGTGCCGGTGCCGGCCAATGCCGAAGCCCTGACCGATGCAGTGACCCGAATGGCGCGCGGAGCGTCCGCGCTCCAACCCACCGGCTCAGCCGAGGATCCCGACGACGCTGTTGCTCGACTCGTCTACGCCGCTGAGCGGCGGGTCATTCACCGGTGGCCCCTGGGTCGGAGTGTTCCCCGGCTGGAGGCCAGCGACCTGGTCGCAAGGGCTTGCCGAATCGTTGGGCTGGCGCCGATCAGGATCGTTCAGGGACACCGCGACGGGCGAGCCAAACGGGTTCGAGGTCGCCCGCTCATCTTCCTGAGCGAACGGGGGCTCCGGCCGCTGTACATCCTCCATGAGGTTGCTCATCACGCCGCCGGCCTCGAGCACGGTCACGATGCTGACTTCCGCCGCCGCTATAAGCACCTCGTGTCTCGGTTGCTGGGCCACCCGGAGGCCCGGGCGCTGGCCCAAGCATTCCGGGAGAAAGGGTTAGACGACTGATGAGTGGAGACGATCGATTCACTGATGCCGCCGGACGCCTGAAGCAACTCCGCTCCGAGATCGCCGCTCTGAGCGACGGCGTGAAAGCCACGCAGCGGGCCGTCTCTGACGCCATCGCGAATGGCGAGGAGGCGAGGCGGATCCTCGGAGCAGCAAGAGCCAGGGTGGCGGAGGCGGAGCAGGAGCTCGCCCAGGCCACCGCCGCGAGGTATCAGGCTGAGGCCGCCTCGGGACCTCGAACCGATCCCGCAGCGGCAAAGCAAGAGACCACCGCCCGGGAAGCGCTTCATCGGGCTCGCCAGGAGCTGAGGACCGCGGAGCTTGGCTCCGAGGAGGCCGATCGTGTTCGCGAGCTGCTGCGCGAGCATCTGAACGAGGTCGAGCAGGAGGCCCGGTCCCAGAAATCCGGAGCCAAGTCGAAGGCGGCGTCCGAGATCCTGGCGCACGTCAAGGCCTCCTGGGCTGACGTCCGCCTTCTGCTCGCCGAGCTGTCCGCCATCGGGGCAATCCCCGAGGGGGACAACCCCGTGGCGACGAACGTGGCCGACGATGCCGCCGCCGCCTTCGAGCAGCGGATGGGCTGGGCTGGCTCCGTCAGCGAAGGCCGGGCGCTCGAGCGGGAGCGAGCCTCGATCCTTGGTGGGCGCTGAGGGTGGGGGGGTCGTGACGGCCGGCATGATCACAACCCCGGCACCGGCTGGCCTGGGGTATGCGTCCGATCCCCCCACCCTGATCGCCGACCTCCTCCATCTCCCGGATGGCCAGCACTTCGGCGAGGCGATGGCCCCGTTCCAGCGAGAAGACTTCGCCGCCCACTTCGGCGCGGCCGCTCCGCCAAACACGTGGATCTCCCGACCGAGAGGTGGATCCAAGACCACGGACACAGCAGCGATCGCCATCACGGATCTGCTCCTGGCTCCCGACCGGAGCCGCCTATACGCCGTCGCGGCCGACCAAGAGCAGGCAGGGCTGATCCGAGAGGCAATCATGTCCTGGGTCGCGTCGTCCCCCGCCCTTGAGGACGTCTTCGACATTCAGGCGAACCTCATCGCCAACCCGACGACGGGGACGGTGCTGCGCATCATGGCTTCTGACGCCCCCTCGGCGCTTGGCCTTCTTCCCTACAGGCTGTACCTCGACGAGCTCACTGCGTGGCCAAGCCGGGCCATGTGGGACGCGGTGATCTCCGCCGCGCACAAGGTTCCTGGTGCGCGGGTGCTCGTCATCTCGACCGCCGGATCCCCGGCGCACTGGTCCTACTCACTGTGGCAGCACGTGGTCGAGTCCCCCACCTGGCAGGTGAGAGAGTCCCAGGAGCTCGCTCCCTGGGTATCCGGGGAGCAGGTCGAGGACCAGCGAGCCCACCTGCCGTCAGGAATCATCGCGCGCTGGCTGGAAAACCGGTGGGCGTCGGCAGATGAAGCCCTGCTCTCACTCGAGGACATCGTTGCTTGCACGGACCACGACCGGGAGCCGTCGGTCGCCGGCGACGGAGCGGGCCCGTACAGGATCGGCGTCGACTTCGGCTGGAAGCACGACCTGACCGGCGTTGCGGTCGTACGTGGTGGCCGGCGGAGCCGGGTCCACCGACTCGAGTACCTGTGGACCCGCCAGGGCTCGCGGGAGGCCCCGGTGCAGGTGGCTGAAGTGGAGGATAAGATCCAAAGCCTTCAGCGCCGATTCCGACCAGCTCGCGTCATCGTGGATCCGACCCAGCTCGTTGGAACGGCCCAGCGACTACCGAGGGTCGAGGAGTTCCCGTTCACCGCCCAGAGCGTCGGGAAGCTCTCCACGGTGCTGCTGTCACTCATCCGGGAGCGGCGGCTGCGTCTTCTCCCCGACGAGGAGCTTCGCACAGAGCTCCTCTCCCTGGTCGTCAGGGAGAGCACATACGGCTGGAGGATGGAGGCTGCCCCCGGGGCTCACGACGACCGCGCGATGGCCCTGGCGCTCGCGGCCTTCGCTGCGGAGGAGGCTCCGAAGAGTCCCCAGATAGGGATCTGGAAGCTGTGAGCAATTCCCCTCGGAACGAAACCGATCTCGAGCGCACCAGGCTCGCTCTCGATCGAGCCACTCGGGATTTGGCCACCGACCGGCAACGGCTCTTCGAGCTCGGCAACAAGCGTGATCCCGAGTCCCTTCAGCTGGCCTCCGTGCTTAAGCAAGTAGTCCAGGACCGGACCTGGATCGTCCAGGTGCTGAAAACCGAGGAGTCCAGGTTGGCCGAACGCGTGAGGACAGGATAGCCCAATGCCGGTAGGCCGCGTCCGAGAAGGGAACACCGATCCGGGTGACCTCGCGTACATTCGAGTGGAACTGGCAGCTACGTGTCCCTGGCCGCGTTGCTGGGAGCGCGCAGCTGGTCAGGATCCGGCACCAGCGCTGTGCTGGTGGCACCTCCTCGAGGTTCGGCCGGCCGAGCAATGCGCGTGGCCGGGGTGTGCTTCTGCTCCGATCGGCCTCTTCTGCTACCCCCACGACAAGCTCGTCTGTGGGCTGATCGATCCGGCCGGTCACGATCCGCTCCGCCTGCGTGTACTGGCGAGCCTTCCGATCGGATGACCAATGACGCCGCGACCACCGTTCGATGCCCCGAATGCGGGGCCACCCGCGATGTCCTCGTCAACCTGGCGGTGCACTGCGAAGCAGACGGAACGCTCATGGAGCCCACCGAGCAGGGTTGGGGGTGGTCGGATGCGCCGCTGTAAGCCTCCCTGTGCCGCTCGAACCTCTGTTCGGGTCCCCTGGTCCACAGAACCCCCCCACCGCAGCCGTAGCTCCGACCCTGCAGCAAAGAACGCTATCCCAGGGGCTGCCCGGTGCCGCTGAGCGGAGGGATCGCGGCGGCGGTGGGGGGAGCCGCCGGCGGCGACATCCTGATCCGTCTGCTCCTGGACGGGAAGCAGTACCAAGCCGGCCTGGCGGCAGCTCGCGCCCAGGCCCAGGGGTTCTCCAGCCGGATGATCTCGGCCGGCCGGACCATGCAGTCGGTCGGTTCCACCATGACCCGCCGGTTCACCCTTCCGCTCGTCCTGGCCGGCGGGGCGGCCGTGAAGCTCGCCGTCGACTTCAACGAGTCGATGACCCACATCAAGGCCCTGGTCGGGGCGAGCGACGCCCAGATCTCCAGGTACCACGACACGATCCTCGACATGGCGGGGGCCGTGGGGAAGTCCCCGCAGGAGCTTGCCGAGGCCCTGTACTTCGTCACCTCGGCGGGGTTCTCAGGGGCCAAGGCTCTCGACGTACTGGACGCGTCCGCCAGAGCTTCGGCGGCCGGCCTCGGCGAGACCATGACGGTGGCCGATGCGGTCACCTCCGCCGTGAACGCCTATGGCGAGAAGGTGCTGTCGGCGGAGCAGGCCACCGACATCCTTCTAGCCACCGTCCGGGAGGGCAAGGCCGAGCCTGAGGAGCTGGCCGGCTCCATCGGCCGCGTGATCCCGGTCGCCTCCGACCTGGGGGTGTCCTTCGACGAGGTCGGAGCTGCCCTCGCCGGCATGACGCTGTCGGGGTTCAACGCCGCGGAGGCAGCCACCAACCTGGGCGGGATCTTCTCCTCGCTCCTGAAGCCGACCACCAAGGGTGACGAAGTGCTGAAGTCTCTCGGCCTGACCCTCGACGACGTCCGGGCGATGGTCGAGGACGAGGGCCTGTTCCCCGCGTTGATGATGCTGCGCGAGGAGCTGGGCAACGACAAGGAGGCCATGGCCTCCTTGTTCCCGAATGTGCGGGCGCTGCGAGGTTTCCTGAACCTGACCGGGGCATCGGCGGAGAAGAACGCCGGCGTGTTCCGCGATCTCAGCGGAGCGGTCGGCGACACCGACAAGGCGTTCCAGGACATCCAGGAGGATCCGGCTCACAAGTTCCGGGAGGCCTGGTCCGACGTGCAGGCCACCATGATCGAGGCGGGCGAGAAGATCCTGCCCGTCGTCACGAAGATCATCGAGGAGGTCGGTGGCATCGTGGGCGCCTTCGGGAATCTAGACGAGGGCACCCAGGAGTTCATCATCTGGGCTGGAGCCATCACCGCGGCAGCGGGGCCCGCCGTAAATCTGCTCGGGAACCTCCTTAGGATTGGCGGCCGCCTCGGCCGGATGAAGTTCCCGATCCCTGGTGGCACAGGCGGAGCCGGTGGGGGTGTCGGCGCCATTCCCTTCCTTGCAACCGGCCCGGGGGGACTCGCGATAGCCACCACGCTGACTGCGGTCACGGCAGGCATCTACAACATCGGCCAGGCCGCTCAAGACAAGACGCAGTTCATCAACGCGATGTCTCAAGCTCTCCTCGCGGGACACATGAACACAAGACAGCTCCGCGAGGAGCTCATGAGGATGCGAATGACGGAGGGCCCGATCCGTGGGCTGTACGACCAGGTCGCCCTGATGGACAACATCGTGGCTCAAGCGAACGTCTCCATCCTCGATCAGTCCCGCAACCTGCGCCGGCTGGGGATCGAGCTCACCGATGCTGAGCTGGCCGCCTACCAGAACTACGTCGTCCAGGGCGACCTGTACGGCCAGATGGTCGTTCTGAACGGCGCACTTCAGCGAGGACTCGGCCCCCTCAACAACCTCGTTGGTTCGCATCGCTCCGCCGCCGCGGCAGCAGCCGACCACGCCCAGAAGGTTCAGGGCCTCGGTGCGGCCATGCGGAACGTCCCCGACGCGAGCCCGAAGATCAACTTCCCCAGCATCGACGACGACCTCGCCAAGCTTGGGCGCCTCCGTGGGGAGCTCAACACCCTCGACGGCCAGAAGGCCACGATCACCGTCCACACCAACTACACCCGCTCCGGCACTCCGCCCGGAGGTATCCCCGGTGGCACACCCGGCGGGGCGGGAGGCCACCAGGCCCAACACGGGTGGCACGGCTGGGTGCACGGCCCGACGTGGTTCCTCACTGGTGAGGGTGGCCAGTCGGAGCGGGTGGACATCTCGCCGAAGAACAGCGTGCACGGCCCGGTCGCGGGCGGGAAAGGAGCCGCGGCCGCGGCGCTGTCCCCTCTCAGGTTCTCTGGAACCCTGACCGGCAAGCTGAGCACGCCCCTCGGCCTGGCCGACTTTGAGGGGATGGCGGAGCTGGCTGCCGAGGCCGTGGGCGCGGACGTCCTTAGCGCAGCGTCCAGCATGGTGGAGCAACAAGTCTGGGCTGGGATGCGGCGATGAGTGCAACCCTCCTGCAACCCGGACAGACGAACGGGTTGTCACGAGCCAGCACGAGACCGGGGGCCGTAACTCCAGACCCTCTGGTCGGGGTAACGCAGGAACACTGGATGGACGGAGTTACACGGACGGTCCAGGCCTCTTAAGCCCAAGGTTGCAGGTTCGAGTCCTGCGCGGCCCACGAGAGTGTCGCTGGAGGAAGATCGGTTCAGTACCTGGAAGCCGGCCGGGAGCCGGCGACCAGGCCCAGGATC
>DAITPV010000003.1:0-29221 GCA_036833435.1 Actinomycetota bacterium
CGTCCTGGGCGGGCTGAGCCGGCTGGCCTCCGAGGGCCTGCCCGTGGTCCTTCCTCTCCACCCCAGGACCCGGGAGGCCCTTCGCGGGAGCGACCGGCCAGATCGAGTGAGGATCATCCCTCCCGTTTCCTACGAGGAGATGCTCTTCCTGGGGGCGAACTCGCGGGTCATCCTGACCGACTCCGGCGGCCTCCAGAAGGAGGCGTACTGGCTGGGGGTCCCCTGCGTGACTCTGCGAGACGAGACCGAGTGGCCCGAGACCGTCGAGGCAGGCTGGAACGTCCTGGCGGGGGCCGACTCACAGAGGATCGTGCAGGCCGCGCTGGCTCCGCGTCCGGCCGGACCGCGGCCGCCAGTCTACGGGAGCGGCGACGCCGCAGACCGGGCGCTCACCGGCCTGCTGGAGTGGGTCTCCGCTCGCTCAATCACCGAAAGGATCCAGGTATGAGAGTTCCTCTCTTCGATGCAGCCAGGGAGTTCCAGGCCCAATCGGCGGATCTCCTCCCCGCGGCCGAACGAGTGCTGTCCTCCGGCACGTACGTCCTCGGGCCCGAGGTCGAAGCGTTCGAGCGGGAGGTTTCCGAGTACGTGGGCGAAGAGCACGCGGTGGCCTGCGGGAGCGGCACGGACGCCCTGTGGCTCGCTCTCAGGGGCTTGGGGATCGGACCGGGCGACCGGGTGTTGACCTCTCCGCTCACCTTCTTCGCGACCGCCAGCGCCATCGTCAACACCGGGGCGGAGCCCGTGTTCGCTGATGTCGATGAGGGATCCGGCAACATCAGCCCGGATTCGGTCCGGGAGGCGCTGGAGGACCGCTCCCCGGCGCTTCGAAGGCTCGGCGTCCGGCCCGAGACGATCAAGGCCCTGGTCCCCGTCCACCTCTTCGGACAGCCCGCGGACATGGCCCCACTGTTGGATCTCGCACGGGAGCACGGTGTCTCGACCGTCGAGGACGTTGCCCAGGCACTCGGTGCCGAGTATCGAGGCGCGAAGGTGGGGACGTTCGGGGATCTGGGTTCCTTCTCCTTCTTCCCCACGAAGAACCTGGGCGGGTTCGGCGATGGGGGGATGGTCACCGTCCGGGACGATGCCCTCGCCGAGCGCGTTCGGATGCTGCGAGCCCACGGAGCCAACGGCAAGTACCGGCACGGGATCGTCGGAACCAACAGCAGGCTGGACGAGCTGCAGGCTGCCTTGCTCCGCGTTCGCTTCCGCTCGATCGGATCCCTGATCGACGCTCGCCGGTCCCATGCCGACGCGTACGATTCCGCCCTTGGAGGACTCGACTGGTTGCGGATCCCAACGCGGGACCCCGATCGACTGCACACGTTCCATCAGTACGTCGTTTCGATCGGTGACGGGATGCGCGAGGGGATAAGGGAGGAGCTGTCCGCCGCCGGGGTGGAGTCGGCCATCCACTACCCCGTCCCGCTCCACCTGCAGGAAGCGCTTCGTGGCCTCGGCTATCAGAAGGGGGACTTCCCCATCGCCGAGCAGTTGACCGCCGAGGTCCTGTCGCTGCCCATGTTCCCCACGATGAGGGACGACGAACGAGCGCACGTGGTGGATGCGTTGAGCAACGCCAGGGTGCGCGTTCCCACCTGAATCCGGCCCCAGGCCGCCATCTCGAAACGGAGTGTGATCGACGCATATGAGGAACGGTGCTCGACGCAAGGACGCCCTCGTCACCCTGGTCCATCCCCTTCCCGGGATGCGGGGTCCGGCCAGGACGTTCCTGGCCCTGGCTCGTTACCTCGCCGACCGGTGGTCCATCAAGGTGGCCGTCCCGGAGGGGTTCGTGTCCCGGGAGCTCGAGGCGAGCCATCCGGACGTCCCGGTGATCCACCTTCCCCTCTCCGAGTCGCGGGGGGCCTCGTGGGCCGGTGGGGTGCGGGTCCTCCACGAGGCGCTGCGCGAGACGGACCAACGGGTCCTGATCCATGCGAACGGGTTATCGGGGCTGAACCTGGTGGCTCCCGTGGCCCTGCGTCTCAGAGCCCTCGTCCTGGTCCACTACCACGACTTCAGGATGCTCCCTCGGTCGCGGGCCCACCTGGCGGTGTGGCGGCGCCTCGGAACCCGGATGCGCTTCTTCCCGGTCTCCGACTTCAGTCGAGGTCTCCTGGAGGGGACATCCATCCGCGATCTTGTCGGCGGAGTGCTGCCCAACCCGATCGACTGCGCCACGTTCCGGTCGTCCAGGGACGGCCCCCGCAGGCCATTCCGCGTTGGGTTCGTGGGGTCGAAGGCGCCCCGCAAGGGGTTGCATCGATTGATCCGCATCGCCCATCACCTGCGGGACGAAGACGTCGAATGGTGTGTCTACGGGATCAGCTCGACGATCCGGTCTCCCTACGTGGATCGGTGCCGCGACACGCTCCGGGAGCTCGGCCTGGACGACAAGGTTCGCTGGCTGGGCGCCACGGAGGACGTGAGCGATGCCTACGAGGGCGTCGACGCCCTGCTGGTCCCATCGGACGATCGCGGCGAGAGCTTCTCGCGGGTGGCGATCGAGGGGATGGCCAGCGGCCTGCCACTGGTCGCCACGCGGATCCAGGGCCTGTCGGAGGTGGTGTGGGACGGGGTCTCCGGACTTCTGTTCGACCCACATCATCCCGAGGAGGGGGCGGAGAAGCTTCGACAGGTCATCCAGTCGCCGGACCTTCGAAAGGCCCTGAGCACCGGCGCCGAGCGGGCGGCCTTCAGGTTCGATCTCTCGACGGTTGGCGGGATGCTCGAGGGCTTCTATGAGGACCTCCTCGCGGGCCGGGACCGATCGCCGGCCGGGAGGTCATCGTCATGAGCTCCCCGGCTGAGCGCATGACACCGTTCCCGTTCTTCGTTGGTTGCGGTCGCTCCGGGACCACGCTGATCCGAGTGATGCTCGACGCGCACCCGGATATGGCCATCCCTCCGGAGACGTACTTCGTCAGCACCTTCGGCCGTCACCGCCGCCGATACGAGCGGCCCTGGGGATTCGACTCAGAGAAGCTGGCCGGGGACCTGCTCCGGCATCGGTGGTTCCGAATGTGGCAGGTGTCGGAGGACGAGCTTCGACGTGCTCTGACGGATCCATCCCCCGCTGGCCTCCCGGACGCCACGCGCCGGCTCTATGAGGTGTACGCACATCGCAGATCAAAAAGCCGATACGGAGACAAGACTCCAGCGTACGTCCTCAGCATTGGCCTTCTCGCCGAGCTGTTCCCAGAGGGCCGGTTCGTCCACGTCATTCGGGACGGTCGAGATGTTGCCCGTTCCATGCTTGACGTGAGGTTCGGCCCCGAAACGCTTCCGGAAGCGGCTCTCGTCTGGAAGACGCGCGTTGGCCGCGGCCGTCGAGCGGGGAAGGCCTTGGGCCCGCGCCGCTATCGCGAGGTCCGGTACGAGGCACTCGTGGAAGACCCGGAAGGAACTCTGAGGTCGTTGTGCGCGTTCATCGATCTGGACTTCGAGGAAACGATGCTCCGGTACCACGAACGTCCCGACGTGGCCCAGGACGTCGGCCGCCCGCAACAACACCGGAGCTTGTCACTTCCGCCCACGAAGGGCTTGCGCGATTGGAAGCGTGACCTGAAAGGTGAGGACCTGGAGGTCTTTGAGGCACTGGCCGGCGACCTCCTGACCAGGCTCGGATACGAGCGGGCCTGTCCGAAGCCTTCCTTGTCTTCTCGGGTCTCAGCGCGGAAGTGGGAGGCCATGAATGCCGCTCAGCGGGTGCGGGGCCGCCTGCGAAAGTTCGCTCGGCCGGTGTTGCGTGGGCCGCTCGTTGAGAGCTCGCGGCGGATCGAACAGGAGACCGGAGCGCCGAGATGACCCGGAATGGGAGCTCCCATGAGGCCAACCGTCGCCATCGTCTGGAGGCTCGGATTGCGTTCCTCCGTGCTGCCTACGTTCAGCGGCTGCGGATCCTTCGAGCCAAGATCGTTGCCGCCCCGAACGCTCAGATCGACCCACCTCGACGGCCGATCTTCATCATCGGTGCTCCTCGTTCGGGGACCACACTCCTCTTCCACCTCCTCCGCGGACATGAGTCGCTCCGATCCCTCCCGGTGGAGGGGCACGTCCTGTGGGGCGCGTACCAGCACCCGCGATTGAAGGCCTGGTCGAGCGATCGCGCCGTGGCGGACGACATCCGAGATCACGAACGCCGGTACGTGTACGCGGGCATCGGCGCCCTGGCGGGGGAATCCACGTTCCTGGACAAGACTCCCAAGAATGCGCTCAAGGTTCCGTACCTGATCGATCTGTTCCCCGACGCGCGATTCGTGTTCCTCAAGCGCGATGGGAGGGCGGTAGTGAGCTCTCTGATCGAGGGATGGCGGATGCGCCGAGGCATCTCGTATCGGCTTCCGGTGAAGCTCCATCTGGCGGACTATCGGGGCCCGTTCTGGTGCTATCTCCTGCCGCCGGGTTGGAGGGATCTCGTCCGGACCTCGATCGCCGAGGTCGCCGCCCACCAGTACGTCAGCTCGTGCGAGACGGCTCTTGATGACCTGCGCGTCCTCCCGTCGGAACGACGCGTGGATGTGGTGTACGAGGAGCTCGTATCGCACCCCGTCGACGAAGCTCGGAGACTGATGGACCAGCTAGAGCTCGCCGAGTCGGAGCCGGTGGTCGACTTCGCCCGGCATCTGGCCGACCATCGAGCCGGGGCCATCAGCGCTCCTCGACTCGGCAAATGGCGGGATCGGGCCCGGGAGATCGAGCCCATCCTTCCCACCATCGGCCCTACGATGAGCCGCCTGGGATACGAGGCGTTGCTGTGAGCGAGGTCCTGTTCGTGTTGCCGGGAGGACACACTCGCGCCGACGCGGTGGAGGCCCGTTGGCTGGCCGCGGCGAGCTTCGCCGAATCGCTGGGCAGGCAGATGGGTGGCACTGCCGAGATCCTGACGCAGGGTGGCCTTCTCCCCCCCGAGCGGGTGAAGGCGGAGGCCGTCCATGCGGGAGGAAGCCCCGGCGCCCGGCGACGGGTCGCCGGCGTCCTTCCCAGACCGGCCCGGGTACTCCTCGGGGATCTTCGGGCCCGCCGGGCAGCGGCGCTTATGAGCAAGGCCGCAGGAGAGATGCCGTTGAACGGCCACCGGCTCGTCGTGCAGATGCATCGGAGGTTCCAGGACTCCGGGCTCATGGTGGCGCGCCGGTTGGGGGCGCCCTTCGTCCTCAGGGTGGAAGCCCTTGAAGTCAGGGAGGAAGCGGGGTGGGGGATCAAGCGGCCCGGGTGGGGCCGGGTGGTCGAGCGTCGTGGCGAGCTGCGGGTGGCCGGGCAAGCCGACCTGTGCGCCGCCGTCTCCCAAGCGGTCGACGACCAGCTGGCCGACGCGGGGATCCCGGACACCAGACGAGCGGTGATCCCCAACGGCGTGGATCTCGATGCCTTTCATCCCGGGGCTCCGGATGCGGACCTTCGCCGAGCGCACGGCCTGGAGGATCGGTTCGTGGTCGGCTGGATCGGTGGGTTCCGGCCGTTCCACGGCCTGGACCTCATCCCGGAGATCGCCCGAGAGCTTCGGGCCAGGGTTCCTCAGGCGGTGCTGTGCCTGGTGGGGACGGGACCGGAGCGAGACCGGATCGCCGGTGCAGTGGCGGGGATGGAGGATGTGGTTCGCCTCATCCCGGCGGTGCCGCCTCCTGAGGCCCCCCGGTGGATCCGGGCATTCGACGCGTGCCTGCTCCTGGCGAGCCCGGGGCCATTCCATTACTCGCCGCTCAAGATGTACGAGTACCTGGGGTGCGGGCGTCCGGTGATCGCTCCTCGGATCGGGGAGCCGGGCCTCCGGCTTTCCGACGGAAGAGAGGGATTCCTGGTGGCCCCCCAAGATCCGGGAGCGATCGTGGGGGCCGTGGAGCGCCTGGCTCGCGATCCGGAGCTCCGACAGCGGCTGGGTTCGGAGGCTCGCCGGACGGCCGAGCGGAACGGGTCCTGGGATTTCCGCGCGGAGATGCTGCTCGAAACCCTGCGGACCCGAGGCCTGATGCCGGATATCCGGACGTGGCCGGCGCCAGGGGAGAGGATCGCACAGTGATGCTTCGGGACCCTGCCTTCCTGGTCGTCGGTACCCCGCGTTCGGGGACCACGCTGGTGCAGAGGCTGGCGTGTGAGCTTTCCGCGGTCCGGATGCCACCAGAGACTCACTTCTTCTCGCTCTACGCGCCCGAGGTCCTGCGACGGACACGTTTCCCGCTCCAGGGAACGGCTCTCCGTGACGAAGTTCAGGCCTGGGCCGCCAACGATGGCCTCGGGGGACTCCCCGTGGACGTCGACGCCACGGTCGATCGCCTTCAGGGACGGGCCGAATCACTGTGGGACCTGTTCGCGGCGATCGTTCGACAGCTCAGCGGAGAGGCGGAGGTGTACGGGGAAAAGACCCCCACCCATCTGCTGTGGTGGCCGCCGCTGGCCAGACGGCTCCCGCGCCTGAAGTTCATCGCCGTGGTCCGCGACCCCCGGGCCGTGGTCGCTTCCGGGGTCGGTGTTCCGTTCGGGATGAGAGGTCACGTCCTCCAGGCCGAACGGTGGGCCGCGGACCAGCGCTTGCTCCTGAGAGCTCGGAGCGAGCTGGCCCCAGACCGGTTGCTGGTCCTCCGGTACGAGGATGTGGTTGCCAACCCCGATGGTGCGGGTTCGCAGATCGCGTCCTTCCTGGGAGTCGAGCGGACTCGCGAACCCGTGGAGAACGGTGGAGGCGGGCTCTACCAACCCTGGGAATCGTGGAAGGAAGGGGTCTCCGGCCCGATCAACATTCGGCGAGCGGACGCCTGGCGGACCGAGCTCGATGAGCGAACCAGTGCGGATGTGGCAGCGATCTGCCGTCGGGAGATGCCCGGGTTCGGCTACCTGGATGGCCTCCCCAGCACGCCGGCCGCGTTCACGCGGCTGTCGCGCCTCTCACCGGTCACTCAGGTGCGGCGTCTTCGGTTCCGGAACAGCCGGCGGCGACTGGAGTCCTGGCTCGACTCGGACCAGGTGGCCGGGGCTCTGCGCCCGGTTCGGACCGACCGGGTGTCGAAGATCGCCTGAACGAGGAGCGGGGCCGGGCCTACCCGAGGGGTTCCCAGCCCGATGTGACCGTGGCGTTCCACTCGGGCCGCAGGACCCCGGGCTGGGTCCGTGGCCGGAGCGTCAGGTCCCCATGCACTGGGTCGCTTACCCGCACCCGGGTCGCCGCCGGGACGGTGGTGTCCAGCCAGAACTCGTTGCCACCGTACGAGCAGTTGACGAAGTCGACCCACGACGAGCTCGACTGGGTTGCCCTCATCCACACCGCGGACTTCTTGAATCCGGTGAACGTGCAATTCGAGAACCTCGTGGTGAGGTCGGAGGGCACGCGGTGCTGATGGTCCTCCACCACGTAGTCGGAGATTCCCGCGCCGTCGCAGTAGAGGTTGTCCAGGACGATCTGCTTGTTCCTCCGGGAGACGGCCTTCAGGATGAGCGCCGCTCGCAGGTTTCCGTACAGGACCGAGTCCCGGAAGCCGAAGTGGTTCGCGTACGCGCCGTGGGAGATGCCGGCTTCTCCGTTGTGATAGCCGACGAATCGAGCGATCTCGTGAGGCATCTCGTTGGTCTGCCAGGCGAAGATCCCATCGAGGGCGTTGTTGTGGGCCACGCAGCCCTCGAACAGCCACAGGCCCTGCGATTGCTCCGGCCAGCTGAATCCGCTGGAGTTGCTCCAGCCACCCACTCCCACGGCGACGCAGTCGCGGGCGATGTTCCCCACTCCCAGGCCGAGGAAGAACCCCGTGAGCCGGTAACCCTCATCGGGGGTGCTCAGAACCCTCGAGGCAACGCATCGTTCGAACAACGTGTCGTGGGTGCGGGAGTCCTCCAGCTCAGGGGGATCCCACCAGTACGCGTCAGTTGCGGTCTCGTGGCTGATGCAGTCGCGAAACGTGATCCCGTTGCTCATGTGCGGGACGAAGGCGTGAGCTCCGCACTGGCTGATGGTGACCCCTTCCACGATGGATCCCCGTGAAGCGTCTCCACAGTGGTGGAAATGGAGACCGTAGCGTCCGGCGACGAACTCGTTTCCCGACGCTCCCGCTTTCTGCGGACCCATGTACCGGAGGGCCGCGTACCGGATCTGCTGAGGCCGCGTCGAGTGCACGAAGACATGGGACCGCCCCTCGGGTGTTCCCTCGATCTGAACGCTCCGGCTCATGTTCAGGACCTCGGCTCCGTACACCGTCCCGGGTTTGACCTCGACCGCGGGGTGAGGGAAGCCGACCGGGTCCGCCAGCTCGACCGTTCGGCCATGGATCGCCTTGATGGTGGCGTTGTCGTAGGCCCCGGCGAAGCTCTGATCGGCGGGGCTGATCGTCGGGGTCAGGACCAGGGAATCGCCCACCTGCCACCCGGCGGGATCCTGCTGGAGCTTGATGTGGGTGGCGCCCTGGGCGATGCCGCCCTCGGCCCTGGTCCATGCCAGCTTGGGTGAGCCGGCGATGTTGAGGACGCCGCCGTCCATCACCCACAGCCCCACGTCGGAAGCGAGGGCATCCATCCCTCCGCCGACGAAGATTTGCTCCCGAACGCCGTTGAACACGAGGCGGTGCTGTCGTCCACGCTTGGGAGCCATGGTCAGCTTCCCGTGGACCAGCACGTTGCCCGTGACCCGCAGGGTCCGGTTTCGGCGCCGCTGGAAGATGAGCTCCGCTCCGGGAAGGACGTGGACCTCCCTCACCGAGGCATTGCGATCGAGCAGCACCCGACCACGCACGAAGGCCACCGACCTGGGCCCCGGAACGCGGCCGCGCCAGGTCTTGGGGTCGCTCCACAGCCGGACCTTTCCCTTGCCCCGGGCCCAGGCTGCGGGCCAGGGGCCCAGCTCCAGCCCCACGCCGGCAACGGTGATGCCGGCAGTGCGGAGGAAGTCTCTCCGGTTGAGCTGGGGGGCCTTGTCCGAATCTCTCATCAGCGTGGCCCGCGACACCTGATGAGGGTCTCGGCAAACATGATGCTCACTGCGTAGTTCATCGGCAGGACCCCGAATTCCTTCACGGACAAATCGGACATCCCTATGAATGACATCGAATCCAGCGCTCAGGCCCCGAGAAGTGGTGATCCTCTGCGGATCCTGCACGTCGTGGCCACCGGAGAGCGCCGGGGCGCGGAGCTGTTCGCCGCCGACCTGGTCCGCGGCCTCGACGGGGGCACCACGAACCAGATGGTGGCGGTCCTCCGAGGTTCCAGCGCCCCGGCCGTCCAGTTCGAGGCGCCCCTGGCGGTGCTGGGGGGCAATGGGGGGGCCATTCCCGGCCTTCGGATCGACCTTCGAGTCGTGCGCAATCTGCGTGGTGTTCTCAAGCGCTGGCGTCCCGACCTCGTTCAGGTTCACGGAGGGGAACCGCTCAAGCACGCGATCGCGGCGGCCCCCTCGAAGAAGGTCCCCATCGTGTACCGGCGGATCGGGGTCTCTCCAGATCGCCTGGCCCGGTGGATCCCGAAGATCGGCTACCGGACGCTGTTCCGGAGGGCCTCGCGGATCGTGGCCGTCGCGGAGGCCGTTCGTGCCGAGACCGTCGAGAGGTTCCGGGTTCCCCCCGAGCGAGTGATCACCATCCCGAACGGCGTCGATCCCGCGCGGATGGTCTCCTCCAAGACCCGGGAGGAGACCCGCCGGAGCCTGGGGATCGCACCCGAGTCCCGGGTCCTCGTCTCCCTTGGGGCCCTGACGTGGGAGAAGGATCCCCTGGCCCACCTCGAGGTCGCCAGCAGGTTGACCCGGGAACGATCCGACGTCGTCCATCTCATCGTCGGCGGTGGCCCGATGAGGACCACCCTCCAGAGTTCGATCGACAGGCTGGGGCTCCGTGATCGAGTGCTGGTGCTCGGACCTCGCAGGGATGTTCCGGATCTCCTGGCCGCCGGCGACGCGGTGTTGTTCGCGAGCCGGAGCGACGGGATGGAGGGGATGCCTGCCAGCCTCATCGAGGCGGGCATGGTCGGGCTTCCCGTCGCGGCGTACTCGGTCGCCGGCGTCTCGGAGATCGTGGCCGACCAGCGGACCGGTTTGCTGGTCCCTGCGGGTGATGTCGGAGCCCTGACTCGGAGCGCGGCGTTCCTTCTCGACGACCGAGCGGCGAACCGTCGCATGGCCGAGGCGGCTCGGGAGCGTTGCGTCGAGCTCTTCGACATCAGCCGCATCGCCCCCCGGTACCTGGAGATGTATCGGGAGGTGGCAGGTCGATGAACCGGGTTCTGTTCCTGATCAAGGGCCTGGGACGCGGCGGAGCCGAGCAGCTGTTGCTCAGCGCGGCACCGTACCTGGACCGGACCACGTTCGAGTACGAGGCCGCGTACCTCCTCCCGTGGAAGGACGCGTTGGTTGGAGAGCTGGAACAGGAAGGCATCCGGGTCCATTGCCTCCGCGGAGCTCGGGATCCACGCTGGCCCCTCAAGCTCCGGAGCCTGATCCGGCGAAGAGGAATCGACGTCGTGCACGCTCATTCACCGCTGGCGGCGGTTGGCGCTCGCGTGGCCGTCCCGTCTCGGGTTCGCCTGGTCTACACGGAGCACAACGTGTGGGATCGATACCACCGGGCCACGTACTGGGCGAACGTGGTGACGTTCCCTCGGAGCGATCACGTGTTCGCAGTGTCCGACCACGTACGGCAGTCGATCCGATACCCACCGGGACTTCGACGTCGGAGCATGCCTCCCGTCGAGACCCTCTACCACGGGCTCGACCGAAGGGCTATCACCGGCTCTAACGGGACGGATGGGATCCGTCGAGAGCTGAGGATCCCCGAGCAGGCGCCGATTGTGGGGACCGTGGCGAACTTCAAGGCCCACAAGGGCCACACCTACCTGCTGGAGGCGGCGGTCCAGGTGAGGAAGGTGATCCCCGACGTGCGGTTCGTCTTCGTGGGGACAGGGCCTCTGGAAGACGAGGTCCGAGCCCGGGCCGCGGCGCTGGGCCTGAACGGGAGCGTGGTGTTCGCCGGCTTCAGGGAGGACGCCCTGCGAGTGGCCTCCAGCTTCCAGGTGTTCTGCTTGCCATCGCTGTACGAGGGACTGTCCATCGCGCTCATGGAGGCCATGGCTCTCGGGAAGCCCTCGGTCGTCACCGCGGTCGGCGGGCAACCGGAGATCCTCGACGACGGGAGGGAAGGCTTCCTGGTCCCACCGCGAGACCCCTCGACCCTGGCCGATCGTCTGATCGAGCTCCTGGACGACCGGGACCTGCGAGACCGTCTCGGGAAGACCGCCGGTGAACGGGCGGCGGGCTTCGACATCCGAAACGCGGTCCGTCGTTCAGAGAACGTGTATTCGGAGCTCCTGGCATGAGCCTGGGCCCCCTCCTCCTCGTCCCGGTTATCGTCCTGCTCACCGTCCCGGCGCTCGCTCGTGAGGCGAAGCGTGAGAAGGATCCCATCCTGTTCCGCATCCTTCTCCTGGCCCTGTTCGTCAAGCTGGCCGGAGCGGTCGCCCGGCATTACGTGGCCTTCGACATCTACGAAGGCAACGCCGATGCGGCGCGGTATCACGAGTTCGGTCTCGACCTGGCGCCGGGATTCTGGAGCAGCTTCGACATCGGTGCCATCCCCCACGGCACCGACTTCATCCGCTACTTCACGGGGATGGTCTATTCGGTCCTCGGGACCTCGCAGGTCGGGGGGTTCCTGTTCTTCTCGTGGCTTGGGTTCTGGGGGTTGTTCTTCTTCTACAAGGCGTTCGTGGCCGCCGTCCCGGAAGGACGGCGTCGGTCCTACGCGATCCTGGTGTTCTTCCTGCCGTCCCTGGTGTTCTGGCCGTCCAGCATCGGCAAGGAAGCGTGGATGATGTTCACGCTCGGACTCGGAGCCTTCGGGGCCTCCTACATGCTGACCGGAAGATTGGTCAAGGGTGTCCTGGTGGGGGGGAGCGGACTGTGGCTGGCCTCCCTGGTGCGACCCCACATCGCCGGACTCATGGTCCTGGGGATCGTGGCGGCCTACGTGATCCGCCGGCCGCGGGCGGAGCTCGGGACCATCGGTCCGATCATGAAGCTTGTCGCCCTGGTGGCCCTGGTCGGCGTCGCGTTCGTGATGGTGGGACGAGCCGAGGAGTTCCTCCAGGCGCAGGGGGTGGAGACCGGCGGAGGGGTGGGCGGCACCCTGGGGTCCACGAGCGATCGAACCTCGAAGGGTGGCTCGGAGTTCACTCCCTCGATCCTCGACTCGCCGGCTCGAGCACCACTGGCGGTGGTCACCGTGCTGTACAGGCCCCTGATCTTCGAGGCAGGCAACACCCAGCAGCTGGCGGCGGGGGCGGAGGCCACGTTCCTGCTCATCCTCACCCTGGTGCGGATCAAGTGGGTGTGGGCCGCCTTCCGGTCACTGCGACGGCAGCCGTACGTGGCCTTCGCTTTCGCCTATTCGGGCCTCATGATCCTGGCGCTCTCGAGCTTCTCCAACCTCGGGCTGCTGGCCCGAGAGCGCGTCCAGCTGTTCCCGTTGTTCATGGTGCTGTTGTGCGTGCCGCCGAGAGAGAAGGCCGCGGCCGCCAAACAACCTCCGGCTCGCGGTTACCGGATCGAGCGCCCACCGAACCTCCCCCCCGTCCAGCCCGAGCGGGCGCTCGCCCCACCAAAGGAGACGCAGTGAGCATCACCACGGCACGGACGGAGATCGATGTCCGTCCCTATGAGCAGGGGGATGAGGACGGTGTGCTGGACCTCCTGAAGGTCGCTCTCGGTCCGGGTCCCTCGGGGTCCCGGACGAAGGAGTCCTTCCGGTGGAAGCACCTGGAGAATCCGTTCGGCCACTCACTGATGCTCGTGGCGGAAGCGGATGGGCAGATCGTCGGCCTTCGGGCCTTCATGCGATGGCGTTTCGAGCTCGGGGATCGGTCGCTCCGGGCGGTCAGGGCCGTGGACACCGCCACCCACCCGGACTTCCAGCGGATGGGCGTGTTCTCCCGGCTCACTCGGGCGGCACTGGAGCAACTTCGAGACCAGGCCGACCTGGTCTTCAACACTCCGAACGAGAAGAGCGGGCCGGGGTACGAGAAGCTGGGGTGGCGTGCCGTGGGCCGAGTCCCGGTGTCCGTCCGGGTCCGCAGGCCGGTGAGGTTCCTGCGAGGGATCCGATCGGAGTCGGGTGAAGAGCCGAGAACCGGTGGTCTCCCTCCGATCGATGCGCCCCTCGCAGCCGACGTTCTCGCGGAGGAGGGCCCGTTCGCCGGGCTTCTCGCGGCCCTCGACGGTAGTGACCGGCAGCGGCTCCGCACGCCGCGCAGCTTCTCCTACCTGCGGTGGAGGTACGCGGATCCGCCCCACCTGGGGTACCGGGCCGTCACAGAAACGGCGAACGGCAGGATCACCGGGGTGGCCTTCTTCCGTATCCGCCCTCGCGGGAAGCTCCTGGAGACGACGGTGGCGGACCTCCTGGTCGAAGAACGGAGGACGGCTTCAGCGCTCATTCGGAGAGTCGTCACCGCGGCCGCGGTCGACCACGTCGCGTGCTCGTTCCCCCGGCGATCGATCGCCGGCCGGGCGGCGCGGCGCCGAGGCTTCGTGCCCCTCCCGGGGCCGATGAGGCTGATGGTGAACCCCTTGCACCCCGGCCTGCCGGCCGATCCAACCCGGTGGTCGTCCTGGGCCCTCTCCCTCGGCGATCTGGAGGTGTTCTGAGGGCCGTGGGAAGGAAGGCCGACGCTCGCCGTTCCCCGATCTGAGAGGGAGCCAGCCTCAACACGCGGACAGAAGCCTAGAAGGGACCCGCCCGAAGCCAGGCCCAGAGCACTGGACGTCTGGGGTGCGCTCCTGGTGGGTGCCTCGATCGCGTGGACGTTCCTGTCGGCAGCGGTCTCCGGAGGCGATGCAGGAGCCCCGTCGGCGTTGATCCTTGCTTGCGCGGCCGCGTACGTGGCGGCGCGCGTTGTGAGCCGGGTGGGTCGCTGGGTGATCCCCGCGGTGCTGGTTGGTATCGCCGGAGTGCTGCTCCTCGTCGATGTGGGCGGCATCCTGGCCGACGCGCCCTTGCGCGGACCCTTCGGCTACCAAAATGCTACCGGGGCCTTCTTTTTCCAGGCGTCGGTGGCCGGTCTCATGCTGGCCGTGTCAGGGCCCCGCGCGCTGGCGGTGGTCGGGGTTCTCGCGGCAGTGGGATTCGCCGCGGTTCCCCTGCTGGCGGGATCCATCACGGCCGGGGTGCTGATCCTGATCCTCCCGCTCCTGGTCCCTGCCCTCCGGGGGCGGGGAGGAGCTCGGGCCGCGATCGTCGCCTGCGCCGGCCTGGTGGCGGCGGCGCTGATCGTCACCACCGTCCTGGGGGCCGCATATGACCCCGCCGGGGACCGGACCGGTGGCCTGGACAGGCTGGCCGATGCCACCCTCACCGAGCGGCGCCTGGTCCTGTGGAGCGAGGCGCTGGACATCATGGGGGCCAGGCCGGTCGTCGGGGTTGGCCCCGGTCGCTTCGAGCGAGTCAGCCCCACGGCGCTCTCCGATGACGACGCCGGGTGGGCCCATCACGGGTTCCTCCAACAGGGGGCGGAGACCGGCATCCCCGGCCTGGTCCTGCTCCTCCTGCTGTTCCTGTGGGGATTCGCCCGCCTGTGGGTGACCCGCGTCTCGGACGCGATGGTCGGTCTTGGAGCGGTGGCCCTGGCCGGCCTGGGGGTTCACGCCACCGTCGACTACGTCCTGCATTTCGCTGCTGTGCCAGTAGCAGCCGCCGCATTGGTCGGAACGGCAACCGCGATGGCGACAGGAGACAGATATGGGAAATGAGACGAAGACGCTGGTTCTCAAGGCAGCCAAGACCGCCGTCCTGCCGTTGGGCATCGGGGCTCGACGGCGGCGGGGTGATGTGGTGATGCTCCTCTACCACCGTATCGGTGCGGGGGGGCGGCAGATCGACCTCCCCGTAGCCGCACTCGATCGCCAGCTGGACTACCTGAGCGATCGGGACCACGTGATGTCACTGGATGAGGCGATCTGGAGTCCCAACGGCGGAGGCGTGGTGGTCACCTTCGACGACGGGTATCGGGACTTCCACGAGCGGGTTCTCCCTCGCCTGGTCCGGTACCGGACGCCCGCCATCCTGTACCTGGCCACCGGTCTCGTGGAGGGTGAGGCCCATGCTCCCTCCGGACATGCGTTGTCCTGGTCCCAGCTCCGCGAAGCGGTGAGCACCGGGTTGGTCACGATTGGCGCGCACACCCACGGCCACACCAACCTGGCGACGGTCGGACACCGTCAGGCGGAGGCCGAGATGCGGACCTCCAAGGAGCTGATCGAGGACCGCCTGGGCGTCCCGTGCCGCCATTTCGCCTTCCCCTGGTGCAAGGCGTCCCGGGAGGCGGAGAGGGTGGCCAAGGAGATCTTCGACACCGCCGCGCTGGACGCGTGGCGGACCAACCGCCGGGGACGGGTCGACCCGCATCGCCTGGGGCGGACGCCCGTGCTCAGGAGCGAAGGCCTGGCGCTCTTCCGGGCCAAGGTGGCGGGGATGCTCAACATCGAGGGGCTGATGTACCGTGCCATGGGGCGGGGGCCGTGGAAGCGTGGCCTGGAGAAGCCCTCGGCCGAGGCCCTGCGGGTTCCGGAGGCGTCCTCGACCACTCATGGGACGCGGCGCTTATATCGGACATCTCGGACAACACGGGACCGTGAGTAGCGAGGAAAACCGGGCGTCCGGAGACATGGAAGATACCCTCCCGGGCCCATCCTGCCTCTTGGAGCCCCCCGTACGCTCACGTCTGAGCCGAGAGGAGGCTTGACGTATGGCGAAGAAAGATGATGGTGAGCTGCGCCGCGGATTGGGCATCAGTCGCCGAGACCTCCTGAAGCGAGGGGCGGTCGTCGGCGGGACGCTGGTGTGGGCTGCTCCCGCGATCCAGAGCCTGACCACCCCGGCGTACGGCCAGACGCGTGGCACCCCCAGGCCGTGTGCGGCCTGTTACTGCTTCACCGGGAACATCAACAACCCGAGCAAGGACGAGTGCAGCGACGACGGTCCGGTAGCCCATCGGGCCGACGCCGCCAGCTGTGACGCGTGGTGCAAGCACCAGGCCCCGTTCACCGGTGCGGCGGGAGCGCCGGGCGGACCGTACACCCAGTCGCGGTACTGCACGGCGAACCGATTCTGCGACTGCAACACCGAGAGCGACCCTGGGACGAACGGAGTGGTCTGCAACTGATCTCCCAGGCATAGGTAGTTCGAGCACCCGGTGGCTTCTGGCCCCGGGTGCTCGCTTTCGGAGTCGTACCCTCGAGCACCCGGTGGCTTGATCCCCCGGGTGCTCGCGCATTCGGAGAACGCATATGGACGATGTCGCATCAGGCCAGAGAGCTGGGCGGTGGCCGAAACAGTGGGGCTTCGAGTCCGCGTACGAGATGGGGTCCTACCGGTTCCGCTTCCGGGCAAACGAGGCGACCATCGGTCGGCTGATGGACCGGCTCCTGGCACATTTCCGGGTTGGCGGCTCGAACGGCGAGCCCACCTATTCGTTGGTGCGCACGGGCCGGAAGGAACGACCGTATTCCCTGTTCGAGGGGGAGTGGTGCATCAACCAGGCCGACGACCCGGCGGGACTCATGAGTTACGTCCTGACGGCGGTGTCCGTCGAAGGGGTGGACCGGACGAAGGACGCCTTGGCGATCCATGCGGGCGCGGTGTCCTTCAAGGGGGAGGCCGTCGTTCTGCCGGCCCCACCCAATCACGGGAAGACCACCACGGTGGCCGGTCTTGTTCGAGGAGGCTTCGACTATCTGAGCGACGAGGCAGCCTTCATCGAGCCCAGCACGGGCGAAGTCATCCCGTTCCCCAGGCCGTTGGCGATGGCTGAGAGCTCCATCGAGGCCATTTCGCGGTTGAGCGAGAACCTGCCGGATGACCACCCGTCGTTCAGCGACGACCGGATCCACGTCCTCCCCGACTACATCCGAGCCGGCGCCATCGGGCGACCGTGTCCGGTTCGTTTCGTGGTGGCTCCCTCGTATGCCCCGGGGGAGCCGACACGCCTGGAGCCGATCAGCAGGGCGGAAGGGATCCGGGTGCTCGTGGACAACTCGTTCAACTTCGAGCTCTTCGGAGGCGAAGGGCTTCAGCTCCTGAGGAGGGTGGTGCTGAACGCCGATTGCTATCGCCTCAGCATCGGGGACCTGGATTCGGCTGTTCGGGCCATCAAGCAGGTGGTGGAGGGGTCAGAGCAGAACACCATCTTGACCTCAGCCGGAAAGGCTGACTAGGGTCTGGACAGGTTTCGCCCATCTTGGGCGAGGCGGACGAAGGGGGCGAGATGGTACGGAAAGCGCTTGTGTTGGGTGTCTCCCTGTGGGTGGTGGGAGCGGTGTTCACCGGAGCTCCGGCCGGGGCAGCCGCGACGTGCCAGAACAAGGCGGTGACGGTCGTCGGCACCGAGGGAACGGCCGGCGACGACGTGATGATCGGCACCGCGGGGATCGACACGATCAACGGGAGGGGCGGCAACGACACGATCTGCACCGCCGGCGGTAGCGACACCGTCAACGGCGGCGAGGGCAACGACAAGATCAGGTCAACGGTGGGAGCCGCGAGCGACCAGCCGACCCTGAACGGCGAGGCAGGGAACGACACGCTGATCGGCGGGCTCGGTCGGGACACGATGAACGGTGGTGACGGCATCGACACCATCGATGACACCAGGTCCACGGCCGACACGATCAACGGTGGTCCCGGCGACGACAACCTCAACGCCGACAACGGCAACGACACGGTCAACGGCGGCGACGGCAACGACGGGATCAACGGCGGCGCGGGCGACGACACCATCAACGGCGAGGCCGGCGTCGACACCATGTTCGGCGGTACGGGGACCCAGGACATATGCCTCGGCGGCCCGGGGAACGACGTTCCCCCGACGGGCTTCGATCCTGACGGCGTATACCCGGCCGAGCAGGAGTGCGAGATCATCGTCGACACCCAGGACGAAGGCGGAGGTGGAGCCTCCTGAGCGAGTCTGCTTAGGACTTCCTGACATCTGGCCGATGAGGCGGGCGGGGGACACCCCGCCCGCCTTTCCTTTTCTCTGAGGGATGGCGTGAGCCGTCGTACACTCGGGAGTGGACATGATCATCATCGACAGGGCCCTGGCCGAGCGAAACGCCACCAACGATCCGGTTCGGGTGGGGATGGTCGGAGCGGGATACATGGGCCGGGCCATCGTCCGCCACGTCGCCGAGCACGTTCCCGGCATGGAGGTGGCCGCGATCTCCAACCGGACCGTGCCCCGGGCCGAGGAGGCCTACCGGCACGCGGGGCAGGACGCTGTGAAGGTGGAGAGCCAGGCCCAGCTGGACGGGGCCATCGCCTCCGGCCGGCCGGCGGTCACCGACGACCCATCGCTCGTGTGCAATGCGAGCGGCATCGACGTGATTCTCGATACCACCGGCGAGGTGGAGTTCGGGGCCCAGGTGGCCCTGGAGGCGCTAGGGGCCGGGAAGCACCTGGTGGCCATGAACGCCGAGCTGGACGCCACCATCGGACCCATCCTCAAGGTCCACGCTGATCGGGCCGGGGTGGTGTTCACCAACGTGGACGGGGACGAGCCCGGCGTGACCATGGGGCTGTTCCGGTTCGTCGAGTCCATCGGCTGCCATCCGGTGCTCACCGGAAACCTCAAGGGGATCCTGGACCACTACCGCACTCCCGAGACCCAGCAGGGATTCGCCGAGGCCACCGGGCAGGGCGCCAGGATGGTCACGTCGTTCGCCGACGGGACCAAGCTGTCCATGGAGCTGACCATCGTGGCCAACGCCACGGGGTTCCGGGTGGGCCAGCGCGGAGGGTTCGGCCACCAGACCGACAACGTGTGGGACGTGCTGAAGGTGTTCTCCGAGGAGCAGCTGCTGAGCGGAGGGCTGGTCGACTTCCTCCTGGGATCGGAGCCCAGGACCGGCGGGGCGTTCGTGGTGGGCTACGACGACGATCCCGAGCGCGGCAGGTACATGGACTACTTCAAGATGGGCGAGGGTCCCTTCTACGTGTTCTACCGGCCCTGGCACCTCCCGCACCTCGAGGTTCCCCACACCATCGCCAGGGCGGCGCTGTTTCAGGATCCCGCCGTCACCCCTCGTGGGGCTCCCAGCTGCGACGTCATCGCCGTGGCCAAGCGAGACCTCAAGTCGGGGGAGGTGCTGGACGGCATCGGCGGGTTCACCTGCTACGGGACCATCGAGAACGCCGACGTGGCCCGCGGAGAGCGACTGTTGCCCATGGGGCTGTCAGGAGGCTCGACCTTGACCACCGATGTCCCCAAGGACCAGGCCATCGGGTACGAGGACGTCGAGCTCCCGGAAGGACGGCTGGCCGACAAGCTCCGCGCGGAACAGGAGACCCACTTCCCGGTCAGCTAAGAGTCCAGCAGGGCCCAGCCTCGGTCGTTCTCTGAGATCACCTCGACCGGCAGGGGCCACTCGATGGCCAGGGCGGGGTCGTCGTAGCGAACGCCCGTGGCGGCGTCGGGGGCGTACGGCTTCGAGGTCTGGTACGCGACCTCCACGTCGTCGGTGAGCGTCTGGTACCCGTGGGCGAGTCCTTCCGGGATGAACAGCATCCGGCGGTTGTCCATGGTCAGCTCCGCGGCCACCGATCGCCGGAACGTTGGCGATCCGGGGCGGAGGTCGACGGCCACGTCGTGGATCGCTCCCCGCGTGCACCGCACCAGCTTGGCCTCGTCGTGCGGTGGCCGCTGGAAGTGCATGCCTCGCAGCGTGCCCCTGCGGTGGTTGTACGCCACGTTGACCTGGGCGATCGTTGGGGTCAGGCCGCGCGACACGAAGTCGTCCGGTGACCACGCCCGGGCGAAGAACCCTCGCTGGTCCTCGATCGGCTCGAGGTCGATCACGAACACCCCGGCCAGCTCCGTTTCCTGGAATCTCACTACAGACCGATGCCGTCGTAGCGGGAGAACTGCCACTTGTCGAGCATCCGCCGCCCGTCGATGACGACTGGCTGCACCGAGGTCGCTCCGAGAAGCTCGGGCAGCGACCGGTACTGGTCCCATCGGGTGACCAGGACCACGGCGTCGGAATCCCGGACGGCCTCCGGAAGGTCCTCGACCAGCCGGACCCGTCCCTCGCCGAACAGGCCGTCCAGGTCCGGCCGGGCCACCGGGTCGTGGGCGGTCACCCGGGCGCCCGCTTCGAGGAGCCTGCGGATCAACGGGAACGAGGGAGAGACCCTGGTGTCGTCGGTGTCCGGACGGAACGCCAGCCCGAGCACCGTCACCCTGGATCCCTTCAGGTCCGGGACGTGCCTCTGGATGATCGCCACGAGCTCCTCCGCCCGTCCCTCATTGATGTCCACGACCGCCTTCAGCAGGGCCATGGGGCGCCCCTGCCGCTCGCCGTGCCGGATCAGGGCCTCCACGTCCTTCGGCAGGCAGCTCCCCCCGAACCCGCTTCCCGGCTCCAGGTACGAGGAGATGCCGGCCAGGGCGGTGGAGCCGTCCTTCGCGGTGGTCGTCAGGTACCTCGACGCCTGGACGGCCCGAATGACGTCCATGGCGTCGATCCCCAGGGACGCGCACAGGTCGCCGATCTCGTTGGCGAAGGAGATCGCCGTGGCCAGCAGGGCGTTGGAGGTGTACTTGATCATCTCCGCGGTGCGGTTGTCCGTCCTGATCACGGGAACGTCTCGGAATCCTTCGTACAGGCCCGCCAGAGCGTTCACGGTGTCGTCGTCGATGCCGCCGACCACGATCCGATCCGGCGCCATGAAGTCCTCCACCGCCCGGCCCTCGGTGAGGAACTCCGGGTTGGTCCCCACGCCGAAGTCCGGCCCCGCCTTCTTGCCCGAGGCGGCTTCCAGGGCGGGGAGCACCGTGCCGTCCGTGGTCCCCGGGACCACCGTGCTCTTGACGGCGACCACGTGGTAGCCCTCTTTGTTCCGCAGGGCCTCGCCGACGCTGCTGGAGGCCGCCGCCACCGCGGCCAGGTCGATGTCTCCATCCCTGGACGGAGTGGGGACGCACAGCAGGGTGACCTCCGTGTCCGCCACCGCGGCCCCCACATCGGTGGTGGCCGTGAGCGCGGAGCCCGCATGGCGCTCGAGGAGCTCGGGGAGCCCTCGCTCGTGGATCGGTGTGGTGCCCGCGTTGACCCCTTCCACGCGGCCGGGATCGATGTCCATGCAGATCACCCGGTGGCCCTTGTCGGCCAGCCCGGCGGCGGTGACCAGGCCGACGTACCCGATGCCCACCACGGAGACCCTCGTCATGCCACCGTTCCCTCTCGATGCTCGGAGTACCACAGCAGCGAACGGCGGAGGCCCTCGTCCAGGTCGATGCCGGGCTCGTATCCCAGCTCGGCCCTGGCCTTGTCGATCACCGGGCACCGGCGGGTCGGGTTGTCCTCTAGGTAGTCCGGCTCATCCGGTGGGCGGTGGATCACCTTTCCGCGGTATTCCAGGACCTCCCGGGCGATGGTCGCCATCCGCTCGGCCAGATCCAGGACGGAGATCTCCGGGGCGACGGCCCCGATGTTGTAGGGCTCTCCGGGCCGGCCTCGCACCAGGGCCTTGTAGTATCCCACCACCGCATCCGCCACGTAGCAGAACGTCCGGGTCGGGGTTCCGTCGGAGAGGATGACGATGTCCTTGCCGGCCAGGATGTCGGCGGCGAAATCCGGGATCACTCGGCGGTCCGTGATCTTCAGTCCGGGGCCGTAGTTGTTGAACGGCCGGACGATCTTGGTGGGGAGGCCGAACTGCCGGGTGAACGTCACGCACAGGGTCTCCCCGTATCGCTTGGCCTCGTCGTAGCAGGCCCGGGGGCCGGTGAACGACACGTTCCCCCGGTACGACTCCGGGGTGGGGATGTTCCCGGGAAGCGGATCCCCGTACACCTCACTACTCGAGAAGAACAGGAACCCGCGCACGGGATGGCCGCGTTCCGCCTGGCTCTGCGCATGGTCGAGCAGGGTGCGGAGACCACCCACGTTGGCGTCCATCATCTCCAGGGGGTTCCGCCGGTAGAAGATCGGCGACGCGATGCCGGCGGCGTGGATGATCGCGTCGAAGTCGGGGACGTCGGCTGGGAGTGGGCCTCGGATGTCGTGTTCCACCAGGCTCACGTGGGGACTTCGAGCCACCTCGTCGAGCCACTCGGGAACACCACGGGCGTAGTTGTCGTACACGGTGACGGCGATGGGGTCGTCGTCCGGGTGGCGCTCGTTCCACCGGGTGGCGGCCTGGACCAGGTAGTGGCCCAGGAAGCCGGCTCCTCCGGTGATCAGCAACGCCGTCCCGGACAGCTCGGCCAGCTCCCCGGAGGCATTGCTCAGGATGTGATCGAGGTCTTGATCGACCACCTCCCGGGCCCCCGCAGTCCGGAGGGTCGTCATCCTCAGGCCAGGACGACCTTGCGGCCGTGGAACCCTTCCGCGAACCCGGAGCGGGCCCTGGACTCGATGCCTCGGAGGCGCATCGTGGCCCGGAACGTGTCTTCGGTGAACCAGGGCTTGTCCCGCTGGCTCTGGAAATGGTTCAGCAAGCTCCGGACCTTCTTGTCGCAGTGCTCCCGATCCAGGTGAACGAACACGTTGGGCCTCCCGAGGTCCCCATCGTACTTGGGAACCTCGTATTCCAGGATCATGTGATTGCGGAAGGTGTTCCAGGTGAGCTCGGAGATCAGCCGATGGTCCTGGTGGAGGTCCTCACGGTGGTGGGTGAAGATCAGGTCCGGTGAGGAACGGGCCCCGAGCACGTCGAACCGCTCCTTGATCGCCGCTCCCTCATAGGGGAAGTAGCTCATCCGGAAGTTCTCCACCACGATGTTCGTCTCCTTGGCCTCCCGGAGGAAGTCCATGGCGCTTCGGTTTGCTTCCGGCCTTCGGCCCTCGGGAGCGCTGAACACCACCCACTCGACCGAGATGCGGCCGGCAGCTTCTCCCAGGAGCTTGAGGATGGTTCCACCGCAGCCGATCTCGATGTCGTCTCCGTGAGCCCCCAGGCACAGGATGCGTTCCACCGCGAGGGCGTCCTGGCCGACGACCAGCATCAGTAGGGGGCGGGAACCGCGGACGCGGGGAGCCTGCCGGTCTTCCACACCTCCCACGGTGCAGCTCCCCGATCAGCCACCTCCATCAGCCACTGGCGGTCCTTGAACGTGTCCATGGCCGCCCAGAAGCCGGTGTACTTGTACGCCATGAGCTGCTGGCCGGCGATGAGGCGGTGGAAGGGCTCGGCAACCAGGTCCTCGCCCGGCTCGATGTAGTCGAAGACCTCCTTGCGGAACGCGAAGAACCCGCCATTGATCCACACGTCGGAGTCCCGGAGGGGATCGATTCCCGAGACGACGCCCGTGCCGTCCGCGGCGACCACGTGGAAGGTCTGCGTGGACTTCACGCACAGGAACGAGGCGACCTTCTTGCTGGCCCTGAACGACTCGACATACTCCGGCAGCGGAAGATCTGTCAGCCCGTCACTGTAATTGGCCAGGAACAGGTCTTCGCCCTCGAGGTGAGGCTCGATCGACTTCAGGCGCTCGCCGATGGAGGCAGTCGGCCCGGTGTCCACGAAGGTGATCCGCCAGTCCTTGACCGCCGGATCGGGCGCGTGGATGTCCGAGGGCTTGCTCCCCAGGAGGGACTCCGTGGCCAGCTCTCCGGCCCCGTCCTGGAAGTACCGCTGGATGTAGTCGCCGCCGTACCCCAGGCACAGGATGAAGTCGGTGTGGCCGAAGTGGGCGTAGTACTTCATGACGTGCCACAGGATTGGATGGGAGCCGATGGTGACCATGGGCTTGGGGCTGGGGCCGGAGTAGTCGCGGAGCCTGGCCCCCATGCCTCCACAGAACAGGACGACCTTCACCGTGGGCTCCTTCGCACGCGGGCCTTCATACGAGAAGTAGTGTACGCCGCCGGTCGTATCTGTCGGATGCGCGGGGTGTCGTAGTTTCCGTACCTCCGATGAGTGATGGTCGTCAGTGCTCCGGCCGGACGTTCGGGGGAGATCCTGCAGGCCGGAGGACCAGGCGATCGTGGGGCTCCTCCACGTCGAGGAGCCCTTCCAGGTCGGGCTCCACGTACAGGGTCATGTCCCCGATCCGCTCCTCGCGGTCGTCCGGCTCGGGCGCCTCGGCCAGGACGGCCTGGACCGACTGGCCCACTCGGGCCAGCCGGATCCGAACGTCCGGGTTGAACCTTCGGGCGGCGGTTTGGGAGCGGGTCAGGATGTCCCGGGCCCAGTCGGTGGCCTCGATCACACACCAAGGGTACCCCCGAGCCGGCGACCGACGTTCTGTGGCCGTTCGCCTAGACTCGGATGCCATGCTCGAGGAAGGGGTGGAGGCTCCGGGATTCACCCTCCCGGACCAGCACGGCAACCCCGTCTCTCTCGGCGACTTCAAGGGGCGGTGGCTGGTCCTGTGGTGGTTCCCCAAGGCCTTCACCGAGGGGTGAACGGTGGAGGGACAGGGGTTCCGTGATCGAGCCCCCCAGTTCGAGGAGGCCGGCGTGGCACTGGTCGGAGCTTCGTTCGACACGACCGAGGACAATCGGGCGTTCGCGGAGCAACAGGGGTTCCCCTTCCCCCTCCTGTCCGATGTCGACCGGAAGGCCGGCGAGATCTACGAGACCAAGAGACATCCCGAGGAACGCGCGCCCGAGTACGCGAAACGAAGGACGTACGTGATCGACCCGCACGGCGTGATCCGCAAGGCCTACCGGGTTCGGGACATCAAGGGGCACCCCGACGAGGTCCTGCTCGACCTCGGGACTCTCATGAAGGAGAAGACATGATCCGACCGGCACTCGGGTTCGCGGTGGGCGTGAGCTTGGTCCTCGGCTCCCTGGCCACGCCGGCGGCAGCCGGTTCCCGCAGGGACAAGATCAACGTCTTCCCCGGGAAGGGTGCGCTGCAGCGTGGGCTCAACCGAGCGGGGCCGGGAGACGTGGTCCGGGTGCATAAGGGCCGGTACGGGGGACCGTTGGTCATCGACGAGCCGATCACCGTGAAGGGTGTCGGGGGCAAGGTGGTGATCGACGGGAAGTGCCAGACCCAGGTGGTGGTGGACGTCCAGAGCGACGACGTGACACTCCGCGGGCTCACGGTCCAGGGCGCCCAGTCGGCGCCCGGGGCGTTCTCTACCGAGATCAACGTCAACTTCGTGGGGGACTTCCTGGGGCGTGAGCTGGTGGTCCGTGATTCCTGCGACGCGCTGTACGGCATCAACATGTACCAGACCGGAACCGGAGTGGTGGTCCTCGACAGCGTGGGCCACGGGTTCAGCGACACGGCGTTCTACGTCGGCGACATCCACCAGGGGTCGGTGTTGGTGCAGAACAACAAGTCCTCGAACAACCTGTACGGCTACATCGTGGAGAACACCGATCCGGGAACCGTGACCCTGGTGGGGAACCAGGCCCTGGACAACCGCACGGCGGACCCTCCCAAGGGGATCTTCATCCACAACAGCGACGGAGCGGTGATCACCGACAACGTGATCCGGGACAGCGGGAAGTACGGGATCCACGCGGACGCCACCTCGGAATCGAACCAGATCCTCAACAACGTCATCAGCGGCAGCGGATCGCTGGACGGGTTCGACGAGGGCGCAGGGAACTGCTGGAACGGGACGGTCACCGGGACCCGGCAGCCCGATCCTCTTCCCACCTGCTGAACGATGCCGGAGCTCCCGGAGATGCGGGCCCTGGCCGAGCGACTCCATGCCGCGGTGGCCGGGTCCACGCTGAGCGCCTACGAGCCGCTCCAGTTCTCCGCGCTCAAGACCTACGAGCCGAGCCCGGACTCCCTGGTGGGGGCCACGGTGGAGCGTGTATGGAGCCGGGGGAAGTACGTCATCTTCGAGCTCGGCGGTCCTCGTCTGGCCTTTCACCTGTCACAGGGTGGGCGCGTGGACATCGAAGATCCTCCCAAGCGAACCCGTCCCCGTGGCGTGGTCCTCCGGCTCCGGTTCGACGGACGTCCATCGGTCCTGATCAAGGAGTTCGGATCGGAGCGCCGGGCCGGCTGGTGGGTGCTGGGCCCCGGCGACGACGGACCGATGGACAAGCTGGGGCCGGAAGCGGGGACGGAGGAGTTCGACGAGCTGATGCGGACCAGTGAGGACCGCCGGCGGGTCCACACCATCCTCCGGGACCAGCGGACCGTTTCCGGGATCGGGCGAGGGTACTCCGACGACATCCTGCATCGCGCCAAGCTTTCTCCGTACACCACCCTGGTCTCCCTGGACCCCGACCAGCGAGGCACCCTGGTGGCGGCGGTCCGGGAGGTCCTGGCCGAGGGCCTGGCGGCGGAACGGCGCCGGACCGGAGGTCTTCCCACCAAGATCGGCGACCACTTCACGGTCCACGGCCGATGGGGGCAGCCGTGCCCGCGGTGCGGGGAGGATCTCCGAAGGGTCTCGTACGAGAGCCACGAGGTCACCTACTGCCCGACGTGCCAGACGGGGGGGAAGGTCCTGGCCGACCGGCGCTTGTCCCGCCTGGTGAGGTGAGCGGTCGTGACGCCGCCGGGGTGGTCCGGCGGTTCTGGGAGCTCGTGGAAGCCAGGGACTGGGACGGCGCCGGCGACCTCCTGGCGGAGGACTTCGTGGCTGAGTGGCCCCACTCCCTGGAGCGTTTCCGCGGCCGGGATGCCTACATCTCCATGAACCGGGCCTATCCCGAGGGGTGGCGCATCGAGGTCCAACGGGTGGTGGCCGACGGCGACGTGGTCGCCTGCGAGGTCCGCGTCCCGATGGGCGAGCAGGTGTCGCACCTGGCCGCGTTCTACGAGGTTCGAGACGGGCTCATCCGGTGGGGGACGGAGTACTGGGTGGACCGGGGGGAGCAGCCGCCGCCCGAATGGCGGCGGGCCTTCTCCGAGCCGATGGGCCCGTGATACTTGCCAAAGGAGTCTCCCAGTCGGAAGATACCGCCAACGGGAGAAAGGAGGTGGTCCAACTGTCAAAACGGCACGCGACCCCCGAGGTGGCTGGCTGCTGAGGCCGTCCCTCGCGGGCGGGGCCTGACCTCCCGCCCGTTCCACCGGGGCGACCCGGCGGAATCCACACCAGACCACCGACCTCGCGGTTCCCGGGCGGGTCGACCCGGGCGGAGGCTTCGAGGGCCGAAGTGATCGCGAGGCACGATCGGTAGAGAGCCGGGACCCCAGTTGGGGTCCCGGCTCTCGTTCATTCCGGGGTGGTCTCGAGGGACATCGCCAGATACCGAAGGTCGGTGTCCGGCACCTCGCCCGCCGAGATCACCTCGAAGCCGAACGCTCGGTACAGCCCGATCGCCGTGGGGTTCCCGGCGAAGACGTCGAGGCGGAAGCGGGAGAAGCCCGCGGTCCGTCCCGAATCGAGGAACCCTTCAATGAGGGTGCGACCCAGGCCAGAGCCCCGGTGGCCGGCGAGGATGCCCATCTTGCTGAGGTACATCTCGTCGGGCGCCACGGGCTGAAAGAGGCCCTGTGAGGAGCGCAGCTTCGCGAGCAGGGCGTCTTTGCCCTTCGGACCCGCCTCGGTAGTGGCCGCCAGCGCGTCCGCTGCACGGCACGTGCGGAGCGTGGCTCCGCGCAGAGCCAGGAACCCTCCGACGGCCCGGCGTCCGTTCACCAGGATCGTCGTCCGGCCGATGGCCAGCTCCGATGAGGACCTACCCATCCACCGTTCAACCGCGTTTCGGGCTGCTCGAGGTCCGCCGAAGAACCACTCCAGATAGGGGTTCCCGGCGTCCAGGACCCAGGGAAGAACCTCCGGGATGAAGCTCCCCGCACTCGATTCGTCGCCGAGGTTACGAAACGTCATGTTCGGGGAGGACATACGGCAATGGTGGCAGAAACGTAGG
Source organism: Actinomycetota bacterium (assembly GCA_036833435.1). Lineage (GTDB taxonomy): Bacteria > Actinomycetota > UBA4738 > UBA4738 > CALAEC01 > DAITPV01. Next base: position 27,764 of record DAITPV010000003.1, read on the forward strand.
GGTGCTACCCCATTCGGCGCATTGGTAGATTGGAGTCTGGAACTAGAATCCTGCAGTCCAGGAAGGGAATCGGTTTGGGGTCCGCGACCAGCAGCGGCATCGACATATTCACCACCTGCCCGCCATCGAACGATGTCGGGGAGACCGGTTACCTGGACGAGGTGTCCACCATCGCCCGATGGAGCGAGGAGGCCGGTTGCCGGGGGATCCTGGTCTATAGCGACAACCGGCTGGTGGACCCGTGGATCGTCTCCCACACCATCTTGCAGAGCACCTCGACGCTCATACCTCTCGTTGCCGTCCAGCCCCTGTACATGCATCCCTTCACCGTCGCCAAGCTCATCAGCACGTTCGCGAACCTCCTCGGGCGCAGCGTGATCCTGAACATGGTGGCCGGGGGGTTCAAGAACGACCTCGTCTCGTTGGACGATCCCACCCCGCATGACGAACGCTACGACCGGGTCGCCGAGTACTCGCAGGTGATCCAGGCGTTGTGCTCGGGGGGAGCGGTCAACCACGAGGGGACGTACTACCGGGTCAGGAACCTCAAGCTGACCCCGGCCGTGCCCGAGGCCCTGCTGCCGGGTTTCTTCGTCTCCGGATCATCTGAAGCGGGGCTCGCCGCCGCCCGGGCGATCGGGGCGACGGCGGTCAAGTATCCGCAGCCACCAGAGAAGGAGCCGGGCGTCCTCGATGAGGAGGTCAGTTGCGGGATCCGTGTGGGGATCATCGCTCGGGAGACCGAGGCCGAGGCCTGGACGGTGGCTCACGAGCGGTTCCCCGCCGACCGGCGCGGCCAGATCGCCCACGCGATGGCCATGCAGATCTCCGACTCGAGGTGGCATCGTCAGCTGTCCGACCTGGGGAAGCGACCGCCGTCCGTCGACAACCCCTACTGGTTGCACCCCTTCGAGAACTACAAGACGTTCTGTCCGTACCTGGTGGGGAGCTACGACCGGGTGGCTGGGGAAGTGGCTCGGTACGTGAGCCTGGGATTCACCACGTTCATCCTGGACATCCCTCCGTCCCGCGAGGAGCTCGAGCACACCCGGCTGGCGATGGACCGCGCCGTGGACCGGGGGAGACCGGTTTCCGCTCAGGGATCCTGATGACGGCTCTCCTCCAGGAATACGCGGCCGCCCGCGCCGGCACCCACCCGAACGACGTCGCCGTGGTCCTGGGCGAACAGCGAATGACCTACGGCGCGCTGGAGGAATCCGCCAATCGGCTGGCCTGGTCGCTGGAAGAAGTGGGCTGCCGGCGAGGAGACCGGGTGTGCATGCTCCTGCCCAAGACCCCGTCCGCAATCGTGAGCATCCTGGCCGTGCTGAAGGCCGACTGCGCCTACGTTCCGATCGACATCACCAGTCCGCCGGCTCGCGTCGAGAGGATCGTCCGGGCCGCACAACCCGCGGCCATCGTCGCCGGCGGGGCGACCTCCGATCTCGTCCATGAGCT
>DAITPV010000004.1:0-27053 GCA_036833435.1 Actinomycetota bacterium
GGCCACCTGCCAGATCCGGCCGTCGACGATGTCGACGGCGGCCGACGTGGCGTCCACGGGAAGCCCACCGATCCGCTGTGTTCCCCGGACATGGATCCCCACCAGGGAACGCCGGACGGAATCGAACACGAAGTCTTCGGCGGTGATACCCAGCTCTCCCTCGAGGCGCTCCAGCGCCGCTGCGGCAGCTTCCAGCGGCGTGCCATGGGCGGCTCCAAGGTCGCCGCGGACCTCGCCACCGACGATGCCGGGCGCCGCCGACAGGGGAAGGGGAGCCAGGAGGAGGAGGACCCCGACGACGGTGGCGAGGAGGCGTGACGGCATTGCCAACAGGTTCGCCGCGCCGACCGGCGATTCCTTCCGGCGGTAGCGCGGGTGCCCGAGCCCCGCGCTACAGATTGGTACGATTCGGGCACATGCCGCTGTACAAGGAACAGGGGATCGTCCTGGGAGCGGTGAAGCTCGGGGAGGCCGACAAGATCGTCTCCATCCTCACCCAGGGCTCGGGGAAGGTCCGGGCGGTGGCCAAAGGCATCCGCCGCACCAGCAGCCGGTTCGGTGGCCGGCTGGAGCCGTTCACCCACGTCAACCTGATGCTGTACCGGGGCCGGAACCTGGATACGGTCACCCAGGCCGACATCCTCAGCCCGTTCCGGGCCATCCGCGAGGACTTCGCGCTGTTCTCGGCGGGGGAGACCATGGTGGAGACCGCCGACAAGGTGGCCGAAGAGCACGAGCGCAACGTCCGCCTGTTCCTCCTGCTGCTCCAGGGCCTTCGGGCGCTGGAGACCCGCCCCGAAGACCCCGCCGCCGTGGCCGAGGCCTATCTCCTCCGGCTCATGGGGCTGTCCGGGTTCGCTCCGGCCCTCACCGCGTGCGCGGTGTGCGGGGGCACCCCGGTGGGCCGGTTCTCCGCGGCCCAGGGAGGCGCGGTGTGCGAGAGCTGCCGGGAGCGAGAGGCCCATCGGGCCGGGCTTGCCGCCCTGGAGTGGCTGGCCGGACTCCTGACCGGGGATCTCGCGGCCGCGGGAGGGAACGGGATCTCTCCGCAGGTCCGGGGTGAGGCCCGGGCCATGCTGTACGGGTTCAGCGAGTACCACCTGGACCGGCGGATCCGGAGCCTGCCGATGTTGGCTCGAACCGGCCCGCCGACACCGCGATGAGCTACCTGCAGGACCTCGACCGGGCCCGGATCCCCCGCCACGTGGCCATCGTCATGGACGGCAACGGCCGGTGGGCCGCCGACCGCGGCCTGCCTCGGACCAAGGGGCACGAGGCCGGCGAGCAAGCGCTGTACGACGTGGTGGAGGGCGGGCTTGAGGTGGGCCTGCCGTACCTCACCGTCTACGCGTTCAGCACGGAGAACTGGGACCGCCCGGCCACCGAGGTCCGGTTCCTGATGAACTTCAACCGCGCCCTGATCCGGAAGCGCCGCAACGAGCTGCACGACCGAGGGGTGCGCATCCGCTTCCTGGGCCGGCGTGGGTGGAAGCTCCCGCGCTCGGTGCTCAAGGAGATGGAGGAAGCGGAGCGGATGACCTCGGGGAACCGGACCATGACCCTCACGGTGGCCCTCAACTACGGTGGCCGAGCAGAGATCGTCGACGCCGTCCGGCAGCTCCTCGACGAGCACGCCGCCGCGAAGCGGCGCCCCCGGATCACCGAGCGGAGCATCGCGGCCCGCCTGTATGACCCGTCCCTTCCCGACCCCGACCTGTTGATCCGGACCTCCGGGGAGATGCGAACCTCGAACTTCCTGCTGTGGCAGGCCGCCTACACCGAGCTGTGGTTCACCCCGGTCCTGTGGCCGGACTTCAACCGCGAGCATCTCTACGAGGCCATCCGCGACTTCCAGAAGCGGGAACGACGGTACGGGGGGGTGGGGGAGGGATGAAGTACTTCGCCTACGGCTCGAACATGGACCCCAGGACCATGCATCGAGCGGTGCCCGAAGCCCAGCCCGTCGGCCCCGGCCGCCTGGACGGCTATCGGCTGGAGTTCAACGTGTACTCAGACCGGTGGGAAGGCGGTGCCGCGAACCTTGAGCCGGACCAAGACGGCCACCTGTGGGGCGTGGTGTGGGAGGTGGAGGCGGTCGACGTCGACACACTGGACACGTTCATCGGCCACCCCACGTTCTACCGGCGCGAGGAGGTGGCGGTGGACTGCCGAGGAGAGAGCGTCGAGTGCGTCACGTACCGCGTGGCTCACCAACGTGGCTTCGTCCGCCCCACGCCGCAGTACGTGGCCCGGATCCGCGGCGCCATCCGCCAGCAGGGGCTCCCGCCCGAAGCGTTGGACATCCTCGAGGCGGCCGCCGAACCACCCAAGCCCCACATCTCCACCTGAGGAGGAGAACGCTGGGCATCCTCACCGAGGACATGCAGCGCATGGTCCGCGAGCAACGCCTCGGTTACGTGGCCACTGTCAACGAGGATGGGACACCCAATCTCTCCCCGAAGGCGACCACCACGGTGTGGGACGAGGATCACCTCATCTTCGCGGACCTCCGCTCGCCGGGGACGGTGAAGAACCTGCGGTCGAATCCTGCGGTGGAGGTCAACGTGGTGGATCCATTCCTCCGCAAGGGGTACCGGTTCAAGGGCACGGCGGAGGTATTCACGGAGGGATCCTTCTTCCAGGAGGCGGTGCGGTCCTTCGGCGAGGGCCACGATGCCGTCGAGCGGCCGGACGAGCGGATCAACAGCGTCGTCCTCATCCAAGTGGACCGGGCCCAGCCACTGATCTCACCGGCGTACGAGCTCGGGGTGACGGAAGAGGAGACCGTCGCGCAGTGGGAGCGTTATTACGGCGGTCTCCCACGCCCCCGGACCTAGCTCAGGAGTCGGCGGGCCACTTCGCGAACGGTGGTAATGGCGTAGCGGTGGCTCGGACTGGACTCGGTGAAGATGGCCACGGCGATCCGCCGGTTTCCGGACTCCAGGAACGCCACCTGGTGGCCGACCTTGCCGGTACCCGATCCCCACCCGCTCTTGAAGAAGACCCTCCATCCACCTGGCGCCACCTTGGGGATCCCCCAGCGCTGGGACGGCACGATCGAGGCCAGCAGGCGGCGGGCGTAGTCGACATGGCGAGCCGGGATGAATCGCTCGAGCTCGAACATGAACCGGGCCTGGTCCCTCGGAGAGGTTCGACTGAGTCCCCACGGATCCGCGAGCCTGAAGTCGCGCATGTCCGCGACATTGGCCAGGCGGTTGATGGCCGCCGCTCCAACCAGGTCGCGGATCAGCGTGGCCGCCGCGTTGTCAGACCAGCGGATCATCGGAGCCAGCAGGTCGCGATCGGCTTCCCGGAGGTCGCGGTGGCGGACCGAGGGTTGCCGAAGGTAAGCGACCATCAGCATCACCTTGAACACGCTGGCAGCTGGCGACGTACTGGCGACTCCGTGACCGTGGAGGCGGCCGTTCTCGTCGATCACCGCGAAGCTGACCGCACCCTGCCGTCGGTCGGCATACTCCACGGCGCCGGGCACGTCCGGGGTCCAGCCCGTGTCCGGGATGCCGGCTCGGGCTGTCGGCGTGGCGGTCAGGGCGGTCGCCGCCAGCGCAACCGCCCATGTCTTCTTCAACGCGTGGATCATAGGGTGAGGTCGTGACCGCCGACGCCGAGCCGAGGCTGTACCGGGAGCTGGCCTCCTGGTTCCACCTGCTGACGCCGCCTGAGGAGTACACGGAAGAGGCGGAGACGTACCGAGGCCTGCTGGTCGGGGCCGCCGACGGTCCGGTTCGCACGGTGCTGGAGCTCGGGAGCGGGGGAGGGAACAACGCCTCGCACCTCAAGGCCCATTTCCAGATGACGCTCACCGATCTGTCGGAGGAGATGCTGGCGATCAGCAGGGACCTCAACCCCGAGTGTGAGCACCTCCAGGGCGACATGCGGACCGTGCGGCTGGGCCGGACCTTCGACGCCGTGTTCGTCCACGACGCCATCGAGTACGTGACCACGGTGGCCGACCTCAGGGCCACCATGGAGACCGCGTTCGTTCACTGTCGGCCCGGTGGTGCGGCCGTGTTCGTGCCGGACGTCGTTCGGGAGACGCTTACGCCCCGAACCGACCACGGCGGGACCGATGGAGACGGCCGAGGCCTCCGGTACCTCGAGTGGGTGTGGGACCCGGACCCCGATGACACGACCTACGTGGCCGACTACGCCTACCTGCTCAGGGAGGGCGACGAGATCCGGGTTGAGCAGGATCGGCATGTGTGCGGTGTGTTCGCTCGAACGACGTGGCTCGAGCTCCTGGCGGAGACGGGGTTCCGGGCCGAGAACCGAGCGATCCACACGGACGAGGAAGTGGGCACTGATGCCTTCGTGGCCGGCAAGCCGGCCGGCTAGGAGCGGAGCGCGGCCAGGATCTCGCCCGCGGATCTGATCGACTCGATGGTGATCGGGGTGAGGATCAGGATGACCGCGTCCGCGCCGGCCTCGGCGAAGCCGCGGAGCTCCTGAGCGACCTGCTCCGGCGAGCCCTCCAGCGGAGCGATCCCCTCCGTGAGCGGACGGTCCATCGATCCGCGGTCCATCACCACGAGGACGGCCGCGCTGCGGGTGATCTCGCGGGGATCCCTGCCCACCCGTTCGGCCACCGCGGTCATCCGGGCGATCTTCGCGGCGAATCCCTCCGGCGTGTTGCCGAAGAACTCGTACCAGTCGTTCCACCCGTCGACGTGTGGGAGCGCGGCCGTGAGGACCCGCTCCCCGGTGCTCCCGATCAACAGCGGCGGACGACGGGCGGGTCGCGGGAGGAGGACCGCGTCCTCGACGTGGTGGAACCGTCCTTCGAACGTGACCCGTTCGCCCGCCAGGAGTCGGCGGATGATCTCGAAAGCCTCCTCGAACCGGGAGGCTCGATGGTCGAAGGGGATCCCGAACGCCCGGAACTCGGCCTCGTTCCACCCCGCTCCAAGGCCGAGGAGGAGGCGGCCACCGCTGATCTCGTCCACGGTGGCCGCAGCCTTGGCCAGAACACCGGGTGGATGGAACGCCGTGCAGGCCACCAGCGGTCCCAGCTGGATCCGCTCCGTCGCCGCGGCCAGAGCTCCGAGCAGCGTCCATGTCTCCCACGGGCCGCGCTCGGGCCCTCCGTTGTCCCGGTACAGGAGGTGGTCGCCGATCCAGATCGAGTCGAACCCCGCCTCTTCCGCCGCCCGAGCCATGGCGGCGTACTCGGACCACGGGACATGCCGCTCGACTTCGGGGAGCTGCACGCCGACGCGGAGCGGCCGAGCCACAGTGGGGGAGTGTGTACCATGACGCTCACGCCAGCGGCCGCAGCCGGCGGCCGGGAAAGGGGGCCTCGATGGCCGACCTCATGGATGCCATCACCAACCTGGCCAAGCGCCGGGGGATCGTCTTCCAGTCCAGCGAGATCTATGGCGGGCTGCGCTCGTTCTGGGACTACGGGCCGCTCGGTGTTGAGCTCAAACGCAACGTTCGCGCGGCCTGGTGGAAGGCCATGGTCCAGGAGCGGGACAACGTCGTCGGGCTGGAGTCCTCGATCATGATGTCGCCGAAGGTGTGGGAGGCGTCCGGCCACCTGGAGTCGTTCACCGACCCGCTGGTCGAGTGCATGAACTGCCATCAGCGGTTCCGAGCGGATCACCTGCCGGGATTCCACGCGCCGCAGTCCGGCCACGAGGAGGGCGAGGAGGCCCGGACGCTGGACATGGCCGAGAAGCCGAAGTGTCCCAACTGCGGGCACGACACGTTCACCGACCCCCGGAACTTCAACCTGATGTTCAAGTCGTATATGGGTCCAGTGGAGGATGAGGGTAACGTCGTGTACCTGCGACCAGAGACCGCCCAGGGGATGTTCGTCGACTTCACCACGGTCCAGGCCGCCAGCCGGAAGAAGCTCCCGTTCGGGATCGCCCAGATCGGGAAGTCGTTCCGAAACGAGATCACCCCGGGGAACTTCATCTACCGCACGAGGGAGTTCGAGCAGATGGAGATGGAGTTCTTCTGCGTGCCGGGCACCGACGAAGAGTGGCACGAGTACTGGATCGAGCAGCGGATGAGCTGGTATACGGGCCTAGGGATCCGCGCAGAGAACCTCCGGATCCGCGAGCACGAGCAGGACGAGCTGAGCCACTACTCCAAGCGGACCGTGGACGTCGAGTACGCGTTCCCGTTCACCGACTGGGGCGAGCTCGAGGGGATCGCCAACCGCACGGATTTTGACCTCAAGGCCCACGAGAAGCACTCGGGCCAGGACCTCCGGTACTTCGATCAGGAGAAGAACGAGCATTTCCACCCGTACGTGATCGAGCCCGCCGCCGGCGTCGACCGCGCGGCGCTGGCGTTCCTGGTGGACGCGTACACCGTCGAGGAAGCCCCCAACGCCAAGGGCGAGATGGAGAAGCGCACCGTGCTCAAGCTGCACAAGGATCTGGCCCCGATCAAGGTGGCCGTGCTGCCGCTGAGCCGGAACGAGAAGCTGGTCCCCAAGGCCCGCGAGGTCTTCGATCTCCTCAAGGGCACGTGGATGTGCGACTACGACGACGCAGGCTCGATCGGCCGCCGCTACCGCCGCCAGGACGAGGTCGGAACCCCGTTCTGCGTCACCGTGGATTTCGACTCACTCGACGACAACGCGGTGACGGTCCGCGACCGCGACACGATGACCCAGGATCGCCTTCCGATCCCTGAGATCGCCGGGCACCTCCGGATCCGAATGGAAGAAGGCGCCTACTAAGGAGCGCCGGTCGATCCCTGCGCCCGAGTGCGTCCGTGCTCGAGACCGGCTACCGCCCCCGCGCAGAGCACCGAGCGTTGAGCACTGTCACTGGCGACGCCGCTATCCCGTCTCTGAGGTAGATGAGACGAGAGGAGCGGTCATGAAAGTCTTCGTAGCAGGAGCTTCGGGCAATGTTGGCAGAGAGCTCGTCCCTCAGCTCGTGGCGCAGGGACACGACGTCGTCGGGATGACCAGGACTGCGTCGAAGCAGGATGGGCTGCGGGCGTTGGGGGCGCGACCGGTCGTGGCGGACGCCCTCGATCCGGACGCGGTCGCCCAAGCAGTGGCGTCCGCGGAGCCCGAGGTGATCGTCCATCAGCTGACCGCGCTGTCTGGGAAGATGTCCCTCAGGGACGCCCGGCATCCCGAGCGTTCCCTGGCGGGGATCTTGACCAACCGACTTCGTACGGAGGCGACGGACCATCTCCTGGCCGCCGGTCGCGCCGTGGGGGCGCGGCGCTTTGTGGCGCAAAGCATCGCGGCGTTTCGATTCGCCCGCGCGGACGGGCCGGTGCAGACCGAGGAAGATCCCCTCGATTCCAATGTGCCGGCGGGTCTTCGCCCGGGGCTGGCGGCGATCCGCCACATGGAGCACGCAGTGACGACGATGGATTGGGGCGATGGTCTCGTGCTGCGCTATGGCGGTTGGTACGGTCCGGGGACCGGGTTCAGCCGGGCTCCGGATGCGCTGATGGCGGCGACGATCCGCAAGCGGCGGTTCCCGCTGGTCGGGAGCGGTGGTGGCGTGTGGTCGTTCGTGCACATCGAAGACGCCGCGGCGGCGACCGCCGCCGCGGTCGAACATGGCCAGCCTGGTATCTATAACGTCGTCGACGACGACCCTGCGCCCGTGCGGGAGTGGCTGCCGGTACTGGCGAACGCGCTGGATGCCAAGCCACCAAGGCGTGTCCCACGCTGGCTGGTACGGCTGGCGGCCGGTGAGGCGGCAACCTTCATGATGACCGACATGCAGGGTGCCTCGAACGCGAAGGCCAAGCGCGAGCTCGGCTGGCAGCTCCGGTATCCGAGCTGGCGGCTGGGATTCGCACAGGGGCTCGGCTGAGCGATGACCGAAGAGGAGTTCGACGAGCTCCGCCCGTCGGCGTTCGCTATCGCCTACCGGATGCTCGGCAGCGTGACCGAGGCGGAGGACGTGGTGCAAGAGGGGTTCCTCCGCCTTCACCGGGCGCGCGAGGGCGGCGAGCGGATCGAGTCCCCGCGGGCCTACCTATCTACGGTGGTCTCGCGGCTCTCCATCGACCACCTCCGCTCGGCGCGGGTCCGGCGCGAAACCTACGTGGGCGAGTGGCTGCCGGAGCCGGTCGTTGCCGGCGGGGACGATCCCGCTCTCAAGGCCGAGATGGCGGAGTCGCTTTCGCTCGCTTTCCTTGTCCTCCTCGAGAGCCTGTCGCCCGAGCAGCGCGCCGCGTACCTCCTGCGGGATGTGTTCGACGAGCCCTACGACCGGATCGCGGAGATCATCGGAACGAGCGAACCGAATGCCCGCCAGCTCGCCACACGGGCCCGCCGCCATGTGGAGGAGCGGCGCCCTCGGTTCGAGACCTCGCGCGAGCAGCAGGCCGAGCTCGCGACTCGGTTCTTCGCAGCCGCCGAGGAGGGCGATCTCGAAGGGCTGGAGGAGCTGCTGGCCCACGACGTGGTGCTCCGCGGCGACGGCGGGGGCAAGGCGCCGGCTCTCGCGCGGGCGGTCCATGGGCGCTCGAAGGTAGCTCTCAAGCTGATGGCAGGGTGGCGCGCCCTCACCCGCTTCGTCGGTATCACGTCGCGCCGCGAGGAGGTGAACGGGCAACCGGGTGCCCTGTTCTTCGACCGCGAGGGCAGGCTGATCAGCGTGGTGATCCTCGACGTCGCGGAGGGCCAGATCCAAAGCGTGAGCTCGATCAGCAACCCGGACAAGCTGCGGCACCTCGGACCGCTCGCCGACCTGGGCGCGCTGCTGCGCAAGCCGAGCGAATAGGGATCCGGTCCCAGGTTTTCGATACGGGACGGTTGCGTTATCGGGGGGTCGGCGATACGATTTTGGGATACGAAACGGGTCCGTATCGGAGGAGGGCATCATGGAGCGGGCGATGATCGTGAACGGGCAGGCCACCGAAGAAGCTCCCTACGAGCGGCGGTGGATGGCGCTGCTCGTACTGTGCCTCAGTCTCGTTGTCATCGGGATGGACAACACCATCCTCAACGTGGCGCTCCCGACCCTGGCCCGGGATCTCCAGGCCACCGCCAGCCAGCTCCAGTGGATGGTCGACGCCTACATCTTGGTGTTCGCCGGCCTCCTCTTGACGATGGGCGCCCTGGGTGACCGGTTCGGCCGCAAGCTCGCTCTGAACATCGGCCTCCTGGTGTTCGTGGCCGGCTCCGTGTTCTCGGCCTTCGCCGGCTCGGCCTCCGTCTTGATCGCCTCTCGAGCCACTATGGGGATCGGCGCCGCGCTGATCATGCCCGCCACCCTGTCGATCATCACCAACGTGTTCCCACCGCGAGAGCGCGGCCGGGCCATCGGGATCTGGGCCGGCGTGGCCGGCTTGGGGATCGTGCTCGGGCCGGTCATCGGTGGCTGGCTCCTCGAGCACTTCTGGTGGGGGTCGGTGTTTCTGGTGAACGTCCCGGTGGTGGCCGTGGCCATCATCGCCGGGTGGGGCCTGGTCCCGGAGTCGAAGGACCCCAACGCCACGCCACTCGACCCCGTTGGCGCCGGGCTGTCCATCGCGGCGCTGGTCACGCTGGTCTACGCGATCATCGAGGCGCCCGAGCGAGGGTGGACCGACGGCCTGATCCTGGCCCTCTTCGCCATCGCCGCGGTCCTCTCCGTCCTGTTCATCTGGTGGGAGCGGCGCAACGAGCACCCAATGCTCCGCATCGAGTTCTTCCGGAACCCTCGGTTCAGCGCGGCCAGCGCGGCCATCACCATGGTGTTCTTCGCCCTGTTCGGCACGGTGTTCATGCTGACCATGCATCTCCAGTTCGTCCTGGGATACACGCCGCTCGAGGCGGGGCTCCGGGTGCTGCCGGTGTCCACGCTGATCGTGGCCGCCCCATTGTCCGCACGGATCGTGGAGCGGATCGGCACCAAGGTCGTGGTGGCCATTGGGCTGCTCACGGTGGCCACGGGCTTGGTCATCATGTCCATGATCGAAGTGACCACCGGCTACGGGCTGGTCGCCGCGGCTCTCGCCACCCTCGGGTTCGGCATGGGTCTCACGATGGCCCCGGCCACCGAGTCGATCATGGGCTCGCTCCCACTCGCCAAGGCCGGCGTTGGCTCGGCGATGAACGACACTACCCGGATGGTTGGCGGGGCCCTGGGCGTGGCGGTCCTGGGAAGCGTGCTGGCATCGAGCTACGGCTCGGCCATCGAGCCGGCCCTCCGCGGCTTGCCCCCCCAGATCGCCGAGGCGGCCGGCGACTCCATCGGCGCGGTTTCCACGATCGCCCCCCGGCTCGGGGAGGCCGGCGGAGCGTTGCTGGCCGCGGGACGCGCGGCGTTCATCGAGGGGATGACGAATGCCGTGTTGATCGGTGCTGCCGTCGCCGCCCTTGGCGCCATCCTGGTTCTGCTGTTCCTTCCGGCCCGGGCTCCGCACCGAGACGAGGAACCGGCCGAAGCTCCTCTGGCCACGGTGGGGACGCCCGGTTGAGGGAGTCGGATACCGCCACCCGGACCCCGGGACGGCCGCGCAGCCCCGAGGCGCAGCGAGCCATCCTCGAGGCCGCCCTCGACCTGTTCGTCGAGGAGGGGTTCGAAGGGATGAGCATCGAGGGCGTGGCCGCCCGGGCCGGCGTGGGGAAGACCACGATCTACCGCCGGTGGGACTCGAAGGAGGACCTCGTCGTCGATGCCATCGACCAGCTGGTGTTGACCGTCGGGCCCCCGGACACGGGATCGGTTCGCGAGGACCTGGTGGAGATGCTGACCGCAATGCAGACGACCTTCACCTCTTCCCGGGCGGGGGAGATCTTCCCGCGGATGGCACCCCACCTCGCTTCGCAGTCGTCATTGGGACGCGCGTACCTCCGGCAGGTCATCGATCCTCGGTTCGGCCGCCTCAAGGAGTTGATTGCCCGAGGGGTGGAGCGTGGGGAGCTCCCCGCGACCACCGACCCCGAGCTGGTCCGGTCCCTCCTGGTGGGCCCGGTCATCTTGTGGAAGCTCACCGGGCGGCTGTCGAGACGCGGAGCACGCCAGCGAAGCGAGCAGTTGGTCGACACGGTCCTTGCAGGTCTTCGGGCGGGGCCTCGCTGAAGCGCCCAAACGCTCCGATTCGTGGTCAAGTCGGTCCGGATGAGGCATGATTGACCCGCGCCCCAGGTGGTCCGAGCCCGTTCAAGAGGAGAAACCAAGCTGAGAAGGGACCGGGTCGCGGACGCCGTTGCGGGCCAAGGACGACCGCCGGCTGCAGAGGAGCCGGTGGGCATGGACCTCCTCACCCTCAGGTTCAGGGACCCCGAGCTGGAGTCGGTGTTCCAGTCCGACTACTACCGGCGAAATCTGGGGAACATCCGCTTCGCCTTCCTGAGCGGCGTGGCCCTGTGGGTCATGTGGGGCTTCGTGATCAATCCCTACCTGCTGGCGGTGGCGGACAAGTCCTTCGACTTGTGGATGCGCCTGGGCGTGTTCATCCCCCTGCTCCTGTTGGGCGTCGGCCTCACGTTCACCCGGTGGTTCGAGCGGAGCTGGGAGTGGGTGACCACCATCATCGTCACCCTGACCATCCTGCTGTGGGTGTACTACAACTCCCAGGTCCTCACGGTGCCGGCAGACTACGGGTACGTCGGCCTGATCCTGATCACCGCGTTCACCCACACGTTGCTGCGCCAACGGTTCGTCCTGGTCGTGCTCACCTCGACGATCGCCGTGGCCACCTACGTGCCGTTCGCCGTGTGGGCGGTGTACATCTTCGGGGTCAAGACCGTGCTGGCCACGCTGTACCTGGTGACGTTCAGCGTGCTGTGGGCCGTGGCCGCGTACCGGCTGGAGAAGAACAGCCGGGTCCTGTATCTCCGGGAGCGTCAGCTGGACCGGGCTCGAGAGCGTGCCGATAGCTTGCTGCTGAACGTATTGCCAAGAGTGATCGTCGACCGCCTCAAGTCGGGGACCGACACGGCCCACGTGGCCGAGGCCTTCGACGAGGTCAGTGTGTTCTTCGCCGACGCGGTGAACTCCACGGAACAGGCCGCCAAGATCTCCCCGGAAGAATTCGCCCACACCCTGGACCAGCTGTTCCGCATGTTCGACGCGGTCGGGGACCGCTACCGCATGGAGAAGATCAAGACCATCGGCGACGCGTACATGGCGGTGGCCGGCGCTCCGGTCCCCATGAAGGACCACGCCGAGGCGGCCGCGAACATGGCCCTGGACGTGATCGAGCACGGCAGCCGGGTCCGATGGCCGTCCGGAGACCCGGTGGTTGTCCGCGTCGGCCTGGCCACCGGCCCAGCCGTGGCCGGCGTGATCGGACAGCGGAAGTTCGCCTACGACCTGTGGGGCGACACCGTGAACCTGGCCTCCAGGCTGGAAGCGAGCTGCGAGCCGGGTCGCATCCTGGTGTCGGAGCGGACGGCGGAGCTCCTCGAGGATCGGTTCGAGCTCGGATCTCCGATGATGATCGACCTCAAGGGGAAGGGCCCCACGCCGGTCCGAAACCTCCTGGGACGGCGGGCCGAGGTCCCCGTCACCACCGGGGCCTAGCCGCCCTTCAGCATGATCCAGGACTTGATGGCGGCTTCCAGCGCGGCCTTCTTCGGATCCTTTGGCATCACACCGAGGGAGGGATGTTCTGGTTGAGGCGGAATAGGTTCGTGGGGTCGTACCGGTTCTTGATCTCGACCAGCCGGTCGTAGTTCTGGCCGAATGCTTCGCGGAGCATTCGGTCACCTTCCTCCAGGAACCCCGGGAAGTTTAGGTACGTCCCGCCGTCGGAGAACCGCTTCATGTCCGAGATCACCTCGCGGCCCCAGGCCATGTTGGCCTCGTCGTCGGCTGCGTCCTCCCAGTTCGCCTCGGGGGCGATGAGGAACAGGGCGGACCGGTCACCGTAGGCGGTCTCCGTGGCACCCACCCGGCTCATGGCCCCGCCGTGATACCACACGTCGAGCGTCGAATGGCGTGACGGTGCGGCCTCGGCGTGGACGATCAAACGCTCGATCACCTCGTCGGTGAGCGCGTCGAGGCTGATCGACTTCCAGTAGTACCGCCAGCCGTCGGGGTAGTCCTCGTCCAGGATCCGCTGGGCATCGACGTAGGGCATCCGGTCGCTGAGGTCGACGATCGGCTGGCCCAGCTCGCGGAGAGGCCGGAGGACACCTTCCCCGTCCTGAGCATCGCCGACGAACATCGCCGCGAGGGCAACGTACGGCCGCCCGTGCGCATCCTCCGGGAACCCTTCGGCTGCCGGCACCCGCCCCAGAAAGGCGATCGGGCTGATCTCGTTGGCGGCCTGGGCCATGTACTGCTCCCAGGCTCTGAGGACCTCGGCGGCTCGTTCCCCCGGGTAGAGGACGAAGGCGAACGCCACCTCGGGCCCGACCGGGTGGAGGCGGTAGTCGAACCGGGTGACCACGCCGAAGTTGCCTCCGCCGCCGCGGAGGGCCCAGTACAGGTCGGGGTGCTCCTCCGGGCCGGCAGTGACCACCTCCCCAGCCGCGGTCACCACCTCCGCGGAGACCAGGTTGTCGCAGCTCATCCCGTGCTTCCGCCGGAGCCACCCGATGCCTCCGTTCAGAGTGAGCCCGGCGATGCCTGTCTCGGACACCACGCCGAGCGAGGTGGCCAGGCCGTGCTCCTGGGTGGCGGCGTCGACGTCGGCCAGGCGGGCCCCTCCGTCGGCCAGAGCCACCCGTCGGTCCGGGTCGACCCGGACGGATCTCATGACGGAGAGATCGACGACCAGGGCTCCGTCGGCCACCGCCAGCCCCGCGACGTTGTGGCCTCCGCCTCGAACCGCGAGCGGGACGCCCTGCTCGCGGGCGAACCTCACTGCCGTGGCGACGTCCTCGGACCCCCGGCACCGAGCGATGGCCGCCGGGCGGCGATCGATCATCCCGTTCCACAACCGCCGGGCCTCTTCGTACTCAGGGTCGTCCGGGGAGAGAAGCTCTCCCGTCAATCGACCGGCGAGAGCCTGGAGGTCCATAGCCCAGGAGCATAGGGGCCCGAGGAGCGCGAGTCGTCAGGCGGCGGCGAGCCGCCCCGGGGGAGCGGTGCCCGAGGCCGAGCAGCCGTCCGGGAACAGGCCGGGATTGACCGCCGTCGGAGGGACCCGGCGGAGACTGTTCTGCTCGTAGGCGTAGGCGAAGCCAAGGAGCTCCGGCTCGTCCCACGCCTGACCGGTGAACGACAGGCCGATGGGCAGTTGCCCGTCCTCCGTGTAGCCAGCCGGAACCGTGAGCGTCGGATAGCCGGCCGCGGCGCCCACGTTGACGTACGAGGAGTTGGGGGCGATGACCGCGTCGAGGTCGAACTCGGTGAAGGCCCGGTCGATCGCCGCCCGCGATCCCTGGATGGCCGCCTCGCGATTGGCCACCGCGACCGGGTCGCCGGCATCTCCTCGCTGTGCGTCGGAGATCTGGAGCCACTTCTGCCCGTACTTGACCTTGTCTGGGTGCTGCTCGTTGTACGCGATGATGTCCGACAGCGTCCGGACCCGAAGCGTGGGCTCCGTCTCCTCGGCCAGGTACCGGTTCAGCCCGGACTTGAACTCGTTGGGGATGGCGGCGATCTCCGCGAGGCCGGCCAGGCTGGTGCTGTCCAGGCCGTCGATCGTCACGATCTCCGCACCGGCGGCCTCCAGGTCTGCCAGCGCCTGGTCCCACACGACGCCCTGGTCGTCTCCCGGCCGGTCGTCGGGGTCGAACCCCAGGCGAGTTCCCACCAGTGCTTTCGCGTCGAGGAACGGCCGGTAGTCCCCGCCCGGCGGGATGTGTTCTTCGCTGGGAGCGGTGGCCGGGTCACGGGGATCCACGCCGGCCATCGCGCTCAGCAGGATGGCCGCGTCGGTGACGGTTCTGGTGATGGGGCCGGCGGTGTCGAAGCTCTCGGCCAGCGGGATCACGCCGGCCCGGCTGATCAGCCCGAGCGTGGGCTTGAGACCCACCGCGCTGTTCGCCCAGCTCGGAGAGATGATGCTCCCGGACGTCTCGGTGCCCACCGTCGCCGTGGCCAGGGCCATCGTGGCCGCCACGCCCGATCCGGAGGACGAGCCGCTGGGCGTGTCGGTGAACCGGTAGGGATTGATGACCTGTCCTCCCAGTGAGCTGTATCCCGACGGCATCGTGGGGTCCACCCAGTTGGCGAACTCCGACAGGTTGGCCTTCCCCAGGATGATGGCCCCGGCTTCACGGAGCTGGGCGGTGAGGAATGCGTCGTCGAGCGGGATGCTTCCCTCCAGAGCGATGGACCCGGCCGTGGTGGGCATGTCGATGGTCCCGATGTTGTCTTTGAGCAGGACCGGGATCCCGTGCAGCGGCCCGCGCACGATGCCCCGCTCCCGTTCCGCGTCCAGACGGCGCGCCTGCGCCAGCGCTGCGGGATGCAGCTCCCGGATGGAGTTGAGCGCCGGACCCGAGGTGTCAAAGAACGCGATCCGCTGCAGGTACTGGCGCACCAGCCGCCGGCTGGACAGGCGTCCATCGGCCAACGCTTGCTGGATGTCGGAGATCGTGGCCGTCTGGAGATTCAGGCCTCGAAGCCGAGCCAGACAGTCGGGGTCGTCGGCCGAATGGCCGGTTCCCTGGAATGCAAGGAAGAACACGAGAAGCGTGCAGAGGACCGACCTGCGGGCGCGGGCAGTCACGCGCCGAATGATACGAGCGCCTGCCCCCGAGTGCCACTTGCGCCGGGGAATAGGATGAGACGACGAGCCTAGGAGGAGGAACCATGGCCATGGAGAAGCCAGCGGACTGGACCTTCGCGGTGTCGATCCCCGCGAAGGACATCGAGGGAACCAGGAAGTTCTACGAGGACGTTCTCGGCCTCAAAGACATCGTCCGCGAGGATCCTTCCGGGATCCTGTACCGGGCGGGAGACTCGGTCATCGGTCTGTATCCCACCCAGTTCGCGGGGACCGCGAAGCACACCATCGGCGGGTTCCTGGTGTCGGACGTCGAGGCCAGCATGGAGGACCTCAGGGCCAGGGGTGTGACCTTCGAGGAGTTCGACATGCCCGGCCTGAAGACGGAGAACGGCGTGGCCACGCTGGGAGACAGCAAGGTGGCGTGGTTCAAGGATCCCGAGGGGAACATCCTGGCACTGACCGAGGACCGGATCTGGAAGTAGGTCGCCTCAGACGGGGTTCATGCCCCGGATCCGTTCGGCCATGAGCTTCATCCGATCTGGGGCGTAGGAGGCGAGATGGGGGACGAGCGGGTCATCGGGCAGATCAACGAGCTGGCACACGAAGAGCACCTGCTGTTCGAGAAGGAGTCTCGAGGAGAGGCCAACGAGCAGGATCGGGAGCGGATGAAGGACCTCCAGGTCACTTTGGACCAGTGCTGGGATCTGCTCCACCAGCGACGAGCTCGCCGAGCGGCGGGACAGGACCCGGACGACGCGGCTGTGCGCGATGAAAGAACCGTGGAGGGCTACCTGGGCTGACAGTTACCAGGGGTAGCGGGGCCGGTACTTCTCCTCGGCCACGAAGCTCCCGGTCAGTGCAGCAGGGACGGGCTTCCCCAGTGCTTCGAGCACCTCACGGGCAGCTCGGTCGCCCGTCTCCACGGCACCTTCGAGATACCCCTGGCTGGCCGTCGAGGTGTGCTCCCCGGCGAAGTGCACGCCTGCCTCGGCGGCTCCCAACGCTCCGTAGAACCGGGTGTACTG
This sequence comes from Actinomycetota bacterium, assembly GCA_036833435.1. GTDB lineage: Bacteria > Actinomycetota > UBA4738 > UBA4738 > CALAEC01 > DAITPV01. Next base: position 16,596 of record DAITPV010000004.1, read on the forward strand.
GCCGGGGAGGAACGAGGCGTACGAGCCATGCACCCACGGGTCGGAGGCCCACTCGTCCAGCCACGCCCGGCCGTTGAAGCTCTCCGAAGTGCCGGGGACCGCCTGGTCGATCGCCTCCAGCGTGGCATCGATCACGGCACGCGGCGCGGGGCCGTGCGGAGTGGGGGCGTTGTAGCTCGCTCCCAGCCGACCGCCCGGGTACACGGTCAGCAAGCCATGGCCCGAGGAACCGTCGGTGGCTCCGCTCTCCCAGGTCCCGAAGCTCGGGTCGTCCCCCCGAAGCACGCCGCCGCTCCACGATCCCATTGGGAAGGGCTCGGAGAACTGCAGCAGCACCTTGGCGTTCGTGCCCATGCCCAGCTCGCGGATGGCCGCCCCCTTCGTCTCCGAGAATCCCGCGGTCTCCAGGTCCACCTGTCGCAGCGTGGTGAACGGGAGGGCCAGGATTACCCGCTCGGCCCCCACGGAACGCCCTCCCACCGCCAGCTCGTAGGCGCCATCGCTTCGCCGGTGAACGGCCTCCAGGGGGGCCTCGAGCTCCACGGTCTCGGCAGGAAGCTCGTCGAGGAGGCCGCTGACGACGAGGTCATTGCCACCGTGCACCGTGTAGCGCTCGTCGGCGCCCGGATAGTCGACCGCGTAGAAGTCGATGAGGCTCGTTGCCGACAGGACGTCCGGGTCGGTACCCCACCACCCGGTCTGCTCTGCGGTGATCACCCGGCCGAGCGGAGTGTCCAGCCCGCCCGGCAGGTTCTCCTCCAGCCACTCGGCCATGGTCCGTTCGTCGAAGGCCACGGCGGCCGGACTTGCCTGGCCGGCGAGGAATGAGCCGTTGGCCTCGGCCTCGGCCACCAGTCGCTGGATCGCCTCATCCGCGTCCGCGAAGAGCTCGGACCGCCTGACGATGTCGCCGTCGACGTAGGTCAGCCACCGCCCCGAGGCTCCCTCCTCGAACAGGTCGTCGAGCTGCAGTCCCAGGCGACGGGCCACGTGCTGGATGTGGACGTGGCGGGTGTCGATGAACTCGCCGCCGTGCTCCCCGATCTGGCCCCCGGCGAAATTCCGCGCGCTCCAGCACCGACCACCCACCCGGTCGCGGGCCTCGTAGACCCGGACGCGAACCCCGGCCCGGATGAGCCACGAGGCGGCCGAGAGCCCCGCCAGGCCGGCACCCACGATGGCCACCGTGGGTGCATCTCGGTCGGGGGGCGGAGGAGGCGCGGTGTCGCCGGTGCACGACGCCAGGAGCACGGCCGCCCCGGCCCCGGCACCTCGTCGAAGGAACTCCCGGCGGGAGATCCGGTCGGACACGTGGATGGCTTCGTCCAGGGACACCGGACCGTCGTGATCCACCTGGCGCCGGACCGAGGCGAGCTCCCGCATCACCTGAGACAGAGGTCCCCTCCGACCTCGCGACACGATCACCGATCGTACCCCTGGTGACCGGGGCCGTTACGCTGAGTCGCATGCCATCTCCCGGTGAGTCGTTCCCGCGACAGGAGGCCCGGACCCGGCGCTTCTCGCTGGGGCGGCCTCGGAGCTTCACCGTGGCCTCCGACGGGTCCCGGGTGGTGTTCCTCCGGTCACCGGCGGGCGACGACCCGGTCAACGCGCTGTGGGTGCTGGACCTGGAGAGCGGCACCGAGCGGTTGGTGTTCGATCCGGCCTCCGGCGGCGGAAGCGAGGAATCGGCCGATGAGCGTGCCCGACGGGAGCGAGTCAGGGAGCGGGGCGAAGGCGTGGTGGCGTACTCGACGGATGCCGCGGTGACGACGGCGGCGTTCGCGGTCGGAGGGCGGCTGTACGTCGCCGACCTGTCGGGATCCGGCGCTCGGGAGCTCTCCTCGGCGGCCGAGCCGGTCTTCGACCCCCACCTCGATCCCACGGGCAAGTCGGTGGGATACGTGTCGGGCCGGGCCCTGCGGGTGATCGACCTCGAAGGCGGGGACCGGGTACTGGCCGAGGATCCCGATCCCGACGTCTCCTGGGGGCTCGCGGAGTTCGTGGCCGCCGAGGAGATGGGGCGCCACCGGGGCTTCTGGTGGTCGCCGGACGGCACCCGGATCGCCGCGGCTCGGGTCGACGAAGGCCCCGTCGAGGTGCGGTACATCTTCGACGCCATCGACCCCCTGACCGCGCCGCGAGCGGTGCGATTCCCGGGAGCGGGGACGGCGAACGCCGAGGTCACCCTGCACATCCTGGGCCTCGACGGGTCGTCCACCGAGGTGCGGTGGGATCGAGCCGGCTTCGAGTATCTGGCCCGGGCGTCCTGGGAGGAGGGCCAGCCGCTGACCCTCCTGGTCCAGTCCCGCGACCAGCGCACCACCCGGATCCTGACCGTCGCCGACGACGGCGACACCACCGTGGTTCGGGAGGACATCGATGACGCGTGGGTGGAGCTGGTCCCCGGGTCGCCGGCATGGACGGCGGACGGGAAGCTGGTGTGCACCACGGACCGAGACGACACCAGGCGCCTGGTGGTGGGGGAGGAGCCTGTGACGCCGCCCGGCGTCCAGGTCCGTCGGATCCTCCACGCCGGCGACGACGTCCTGTTCACCGCGTCGGAGGACCCCACCGAGGAGCACGTGTGGCGGTGGTCCCCGTCGGGCCGCCTCCAACGACTCACCGACGACCCCGGGGCGCACGACGCGGCGGGTGGTGGGGACGTCGCGGTGGTGACCTCATTTTCGATCGACACCGCGCCCACGTTCACCGTCTTGCGGGGAGCAGATCGCGTGGCCACCGTGGTCTCGAACGAGGAGCCGCCGGTGATCGAGCCGGCGCCGGAGCTGTTCGTCGGGGGCACGCGAGAGCTCCGGATGGCCCTGCTCGTCCCGAACGGGCGCCGGCCCGAGGAGCCGATCCCCATATTGCTCGACCCGTATGGGGGACCGTGGTTCCAACGAGTCCGGAAGGTTCGCGGCGAGTACCTGGAGTCGCAGTGGTTCGCGGACCAGGGCTTCGCGGTCCTGGTGATCGACGGACGGGGGACTCCGTCGCGGGGCCCGGCCTGGGAGAAAGCCGTGCACCTCGACCTGGTCGACGTGGCGTTGGAGGACCAGGTCGACGGGCTCCACGCGGCGGCGGATCGATTCCCGTTCCTGGATCTCGAGCGCGTGGCGATCAGGGGTTGGTCGTTCGGCGGGGAGCTGTCGGCCGCAGCGGTGCTCCGGAGGCCGGACGTGTTCCATGCCGCCGTGGTGGGGGCGCCGGTGACGGACCAGCGGCTGTACGACACGCACTACAACGAGCGCTATCTGGGCCATCCCGATGAGCACCCGGAGGTCTACCGGCGGAATTCAGTGGTCCATGATGCGGCGAAGCTCGAGCGCCCCATGCTGCTGATCCACGGACTGGCCGACGACAACTGCTACGTGGCCAACTCCATCCGTCTCTCGAAGGCGCTCACCGATGCGGGCCGGCCGCACACGTTCCTCCCGCTGTCGGGCCAGACGCACATGGTCACCGACGTCGACGCGGCGGAGAACCTCTTGTTGCTCGAGCTCCGGTTCCTCCGCGAGTCGCTCGGCCTCTAGGCCGAGAAGAACGCGTCGAGCCGTTCTTGGTCGCGGGTGAACCCCCACCCCTCGCGGACCCTGCCGTCCTCGGTGAGGCGCACCAGGTGGAACCCGTCGGTCTCGATCCGGACCCCTTTGCGCAGGCCGGTGAGGTGGAAGGAGACCAGGGCCGCATTGTCGCGCTGGTTGACCAGGACATCGCCCACCGTGACGGTCCACTCGTCCAGAGGACTCATCCGTTCGACCATGGTCCCGAAGTACTGGTCGTGGCCGCGATACGCCCCGGACACCGGATTGTCGCCGGGAACGTGCCACACCAGGTCTTCGGAGAAGGTTTCCGTGTTCTCTCGAGCGGGGTCGTAGATCCGTCGGACGTGCTCCTCGATCTCCGTGGCGTCCATCCCTCTCCTTTCCGACGGCGGCCATCCTAGGGCGAACCGCGGTCAGGAGGGGGTCTCGCGAGGGACAATAGAACCGACAGTGAAGACGAGGACTGAGACCGACAGCATGGGGTCCATAGAGGTCCCCGCGGACCGGTACTGGGGCGCCCAGACCCAGCGCTCGCTCCACCACTTCTCGATCGGCGAGGACCGGATGTCCGTGGAAGTGATCCGGGCGTTCGGGATTCTCAAGAAGGCCTGTGCCCTGGTCAACCTGGAGCTCGACAAGCTGCCGAAGGAGAAGGCCGGACTCATCGTGGCCGCGGCCGACGAGGTCATCGAAGGCACGCTGGACGACCACTTCCCTCTGCACGTATGGCAGACGGGCTCCGGAACTCAGTCCAACATGAACGCCAACGAGGTCATCGCCAACCGGGCCAACGAGATGGCCGGGGGCGAGCTGGGCTCCAAGACACCGATCCACCCCAACGACGACGTCAACCTGTCGCAGTCGTCGAACGACACGTTCCCCACGGCCATGCACATCGCCGCAGCCAGCTTCGTCCACGAGCGTCTCCTGCCTGCCGTCCGGGCGCTGCGCGACGCCCTCGACGCCAAGGCTCGAGAGTTCGACGGCATCGTGAAGATCGGACGGACGCACCTGCAGGACGCCGTGCCGCTCACGCTGGGGCAGGAGTTCTCCGCCTTCGTGAGCCAGCTCGACGACGACCTTCGCCGGATCGAGGAGGCCCTCCCGGGGATCCTGGAGCTGGCCATCGGAGGCACCGCGGTGGGCACGGGCCTCAACTCGCCACGGGGCTTCGGGGAGCGAGTGGCCGCCAAGATCGCCACCATCACCGGGCTCCCGTTCACCGAGGCCGGGAACCCGTTCGCCGCGCTTGCCGCGCACGACGCCCTGGTTCACGCGCACAGCGGGCTGCGAACCCTGGCCGTCAGCCTGATGAAGGTGGCCAACGACATCCGGTTGCTGGGCTCGGGGCCTCGCTCCGGCTTGGGGGAGCTGGAGCTCCCGGAGAACGAGCCGGGCTCGTCGATCATGCCGGGGAAGGTGAACCCCACTCAGTCCGAGGCGCTGACCATGGTGTGCGTCCAGGTGATGGGCAACGACGTGGCCGTCGGGGTTGCCGGCTCGCAGGGCCACCTCCAGCTCAACGTGTTCAAGCCGGTGATCGTGCGCAACTTCCTGCACTCGGCTCGGATCCTGGCGGATGCGTGCCGCACGTTCCGGGAGTTCTGTGTGGTGGGGTTGAAGCCGAACCTCGAGCGCATCGCCGAGCACGTGGACCGGTCGCTGATGCTGGTTACCGCCCTGACCCCCAAGATCGGCTACGACAAGGCCGCGGAGATCGCGAAGAAGGCTCATCAGGAAAAGAAGACCCTCACGGAGGCCGCCCTCGAGCTGGGGTACCTGACCGAAGAGGAGCTCGAAGAGGCCATCCGCCCCGAGCGGATGACCGGCCCCGACGAACCGGAGTAGCCGCACCAACCTCCAGGTACGCTGCCCTGTCGTGGAGCTGGACATCCCTCTGGTCGGTGCCGGCGGTGAGCCGGTCGATCTGCTCCGCACGCTGACGTCTCACGGGTTGGCCTCGCTGCCCCCGCTGGAGATCGACGAAGGTGCGGTGACCCTGACCACCACGCTGGCGGTTCCCGGCGGCCGTCCCCGGACGATGCTGATCACCGCCGGACCGCCGGGTCACGCCCGCGTCGAGGTACTCGGCCGGGCCCTGGGGAAGCGAGCGTCCGACGCGCTGGCAGCCACGGTTCGCCACGTTCTGCACATGGACGAGGACCTCTCGGAGTTCTACGCGCTGGTGGCCGGCGACCCCGACCTGTCGTGGGTGGCCGGAGGTGCGGGCCGGATGATCCGGAGCCCAACGGTGTTCGAGGAGGTGGTCCGGATCGTCTGCACCACGAACTGCTCGTGGGCCCTGACCACCAGGATGATCACCGCCCTTGTTGAGCACCTCGGCGAGCGGGCCTCCGGCGCCCCACGGGAAGGCTGGCGCGGCCGGACCTTCCCGACTCCGGAGGCCATGGCCGCCGCGGATCTCGGGTTCTACCGCGACGTGGTGCGCTCGGGCTACCGAGGACCCTATCTCCAGGCACTGGCGCGTTCGGTGGTCGAGGGAGCGGTGGACCTGGAATCCCTGGCACGAACCGCCTCGCCGGATCTCTCTGACGACGAGGTCGAGGCCCGGCTCCTGGCGCTGCCGGGGGTGGGTCCCTATGCCGCGGCGCACGTGATGCTCCTGGTGGGCCGGTACTCCCGGCTCATCCTGGACTCGTGGACCCGCCCGAAGTACGCGCGGCTCCGGGGGTCGCGCAGGCCGGTGTCCGACGCGGGGATCCTCCGGCGGTTCCGGCGGTACGGCCGGTACGCCGGGCTGGCGTTCTGGTGCTACGTCACCAGCGACTGGGTGGAAGAACGTCCTGTGTAGGTCAGGGCAGGAACACCCCGACCGCCCGAGCCGCCTCCCGGACCGCGGGATGGTCCAGGGTGAGCGGTTCCGCCTCGCCGGTCACGGACAACGCATCGATCGAGCGGTCGGCGAACAGCGTCACGTTGATCCACGAGGCCTCGATCGTGGACCACCACTCGAACCCCTGGATGCCCTCCTCGTACAGCGTCAGGGCCAGCGGCTGGGTGACCTCCCGATTGGCCGTGGCCACGCCCGAGGGACGGAGCGACCGGGCCACCAGGTTGCCGGGATCGTCGAGGTCGACCAACTCATCGAGCGGACCCTCGTCGACGCTTACCAGGGTGAGGCGGGCTCCTTCCCGGATCAGGTCGCGATCGGCCATGGTCCGGGCCCGGAGGTCCCTGATGTGCTCGGCCACGGGCGCCACGGCGACCCGGCTGAGGTAGAGCGCGCCGTACTCGTCGGGGTTGTCGTGCCGGCCTCCTCCCTGGTCGAACCGGGGGACGTACAACGGTCCGCCGGGCTCGCTGAGACCGGCCCCGGGGACCTGGGGGAAGACCCGGTAGAGCACCTCAGTGGAAGGAGCCGGCCTTGAACGCCCTGGCGGCCTGGATGACCTCGTCGATCCGGCCCCGGGACAGGTAGTCGATGGGGCGGAAGTCGTTGAGGAAGCCGTTGTGGCCGTTGAGCCAGGACACCGCGGTCTCCGGGTGGAGGAAGGACAGGAGATAGGCCAGGACGAACTCGAGGGCCTCCACCTTGCGGCGGTTCTCGGGGTCGGGCTGCTCCGCCCGCAGCCACCGGCTTACCCTGGACCGGCTGACCCCCAGGGCCTCGGCGGCCCGGGCCTGGCTCCCCAGGTCCTTGGTGATCGCCCTGAGCTTCTCTCTCACCGGCACCGGCACAGGCTGGCACCTCCTTGTGACATGCTCGAATCATAGCGCAACAGAATCCGTTGCGGCCACTCCTGGCCCCGACCCCGGGACGAGGCCCGCGCTACAGTGAGTCGAAGCGAGGAGGAGTCGATGGCTCAGGGCAAGACGAAGTACCTGTACAGCTTCCGGGAGGGCAACAAGGACATGAAGGACCTCCTGGGAGGCAAGGGCGCCAACCTGGCCGAGATGACCAACCTCCGCCTCCCGGTCCCCCCCGGGTTCACCATCACCACCGAGGCGTGTAACGAGTACCTCTCCGGCGACGGGTTCCCGGAGGGACTCATGGAGGACGTTGACGCCCACCTCCGCAGCCTGGAGACGGAGATGGGAAGACGGCTGGGTGATCTGGAGAACCCCCTGCTGGTCTCGGTGCGCTCGGGAGCCAAGTTCTCGATGCCGGGGATGATGGACACCGTCCTCAACCTGGGGCTCAACGACCGCTCGGTCCTGGGGCTGGCCCGCCAGGCCGGAAGCGACCGGTTCGCCTTCGACTCGTACCGCCGGTTCATCCAGATGTTCGGAAAGATCGTCATGGGGATCCCCGGAGAGGCCTTCGACGACGAGCTGGAACGGGCCAAGGAGCACAAGGGGCCCGAGGCCAAGGACACCGACCTTTCGGCTGTGGACCTCATGGACCTGGTGGAGCGGTTCAAGGACATCGTCCGCGAGGATGCCGGCCGGCTGTTCCCCACTGACCCTCGCGAGCAGCTCCGGATGGCCATCGAGGCGGTGTTCCGCTCCTGGAACAACCCCCGCGCGTTCGTGTACCGCAAACAGTACGCGATCCCCGACGACCTGGGGACCGCGGTGAACGTGGTGGCCATGGTGTTCGGGAACCTCGGGGAGGACTCGGGCACCGGGGTGGCCTTCACCAGAGACCCGGCCACCGGGGAGAAGGGGATCTATGGCGACTACCTCACCAACGCCCAGGGTGAGGACGTGGTGGCGGGGATCCGGAACACCCTCCCGCTGGCCGAGCTCCGACGACTGAACAACGAGGCCTACCGCCAGCTGCTGGAGATCATGAAGAAGCTGGAGCGCCACTACCGCGACATGTGCGACATCGAGTTCACCATCGAGAACGGCAAGCTGTGGATGCTCCAGACCCGCGTCGGGAAGAGGACCGGCGGAGCCGCGGTGAGGATGGCCGTGTCCATGGCCCGGGAGGGCCTGATCAAGCGAGATGAGGCGGTGCTCCGGGTGGAGCCCGACCACCTCGACCAGCTGTTGCACCCGCAGTTCGATCCCCAGGCCGACGTCGAGGTCCTGGCCAAAGGTCTCAACGCGTCGCCCGGCGCGGCCGTGGGGAAGGTGGTCTTCGACGCCGACGTGGCCCAGGCGGAGGGGGAGAAGGGCGAGGCTGTGGTGCTTGTCCGCCGGGAGACGAACCCCGACGACCTCCACGGGATGATCGCGGCCCGCGGGATCCTCACCTCGCACGGTGGCAAGACCTCTCACGCGGCCGTGGTGGCCCGAGGGATGGGCAAGCCCGCGGTGTGCGGCGCCGACGCACTGAAGATCGACGCCGGCAAGGGCGTGTTCACGGTGAACGGGACCAAGGTCAAGGAGGGCGACGTCATCTCGATCGACGGGACCACGGGCCGCGTGGTTCTGGGCGAGGTCGCCCTGGTGGAGCCCAAGCTGTCCGGGGACTTCGAGACCCTCCTGGGATGGGCCGACAACCTCCGGCAGCTGGAGGTCAGGGCCAACGCCGACGACGGTCCCTCCGCCGCCCAGGCCCGGAAGTTCGGCGCTCAGGGCATCGGCCTGTGCAGGACGGAGCACATGTTCGGGACGCCGGGCGACCCCCGCCTCCCGGTGTTCCGCCAGGTCATCCTGTCCGCTCCCGTGGCCCGGTCGGCCCAGCTCGCCCTGGCGGAGGCCGAGGCGGACGCGGAGGAGGCGAAGGGCAAGGCCAAGAAGCCCGCCGATCAGCGGGTGAAGGAAGCGCAGGCCCGGCTCAAGTCTCGCGACGTGAAGCCGTACTTCGACGGGCTGAAGGAGCTGCTGAAGGGCCAGCGGAAGGACTTCGAGGCCATCTTCAAGGCCATGGACGGGCTCCCGGTGACCATCCGGCTGCTCGACCCCCCGCTCCACGAGTTCCTCCCCTCGTCCAAGGAGCTGGAGGTGGCCCTGGCCACTCCTCAGCGGAAGGCGTCCCAGGAGCTCATCAAGGAGTTCGGGGGAAAGCGGAAGGCCGCGGAGATGCTCCGGGAGGTCGTGGCCCTGGAGGAGAACAACCCCATGCTCGGGCTCCGGGGATGCCGGCTGGGCATCCTGTATCCGGAGATCTACCGGAGCCAGGTGCAGGCCATCATCGAGGCCGCGTGCAACGTGAAGCGTCGCGGCGGAGATCCCGTCGTGGAGATCATGGTCCCGCTGGTCGCCACTCGCGAGGAGCTGGTGGTGGTGGCCAAGGATCTCCGCGAGGTGGCCGACGCGGTGATCGAGAAGCGCGGCATTGAGCTGCCGTACCTGGTGGGAACGATGATCGAGCTCCCCCGGGCCGCGCTCAGCGCCGACGAGATCGCCGAGGACGCCGAGTTCTTCTCGTTCGGCACCAACGACCTCACCCAGACCACGTTCGGGTTCTCCCGGGACGACGTGGAGGGCAAGTTCCTGGCCCGGTACCTCGAGGACGGGGTCCTGGCCGAGAATCCCTTCGAGTCCCTGGACGAGCGGGGCGTCGGCGAGCTGGTTCAGACCGCGTGCGAGCGAGGGCGGAAGACCCGGGAGGACATCAAGCTGGGGATCTGCGGGGAGCACGGAGGAGACCCCGCATCGGTGGCCTTCTTCCACCGCGTCGGTCTGGATTACGTGTCCTGCTCGCCGTACCGGGTGCCCATCGCCCGGCTCGCAGCGGCCCATGCCGCGCTGGGCGATCGGGACGAAGCCACCAAGTAGCTCCGGCAGAGTTCACCCGCCCCGCTCAACAGAATCCCCCATCCGGGGGATGCTTCCCGACCGTCTCCTCTCTATCCTGCTGCCGTTAGCCGGGCCGGTTCCCTCCTCCACCGGAACGACAGGAGGAGGTGGGGACCGGGATGAGATGGGCCTCGACACGATGGGTGGTGATGGCAGGGCTGGTGGCGGGTACCGCGTGCGCCGCGGTCTCGGCGGCCCCCGACTGGCACCACCTGCACCAGGGCTACCCGCACAAGCCGAACGGGTACCGGGAGAT
>DAITPV010000005.1:0-25101 GCA_036833435.1 Actinomycetota bacterium
GCGTCGTTCGACGCTCCGACCGTCCTGGCCCTGATGGCAGCCATCGCGGCTATCGGCATCCTCATCGACGCCGGCTTCGCCGCGGTCGACCGGCGGGTCCGGGCCAGGCGGGGGCTGCTGGTCTCAGGCTGATGGAACGCCCCGCGCGTGGAGTAGGGTGCCCGCATGACCGAACCGGCCGATCTCGAGCACCTGTCGGAGGAAGAACGCGAGGTGCTCCGCCAGGTGATCGAGGTCCTGCGCCGGATCCAGTTCGGCACGATCTTGCTGATCGTGCAGGACGGGAAGGTCGTGCAGATCGAGATGGCGGAGAAGTTCCGGCTGCGGTAGCTACCGCGGCGGCCGGCCGGTGGCCGGATCGAGACCCCGAGCCTTGGACCACTCGTCGTGCGCCGGGACCTCCTCTCCCACCACGTACAGGAAGTAGTAGCACCCCGTCTCGCCCAGGAACTTGAACCGCTTCTTGAGGTCCGCCACGGTCCCCTCGAACCCACCGTGGGAACGGAGGTAGGTTCCGAACCCGTCGTGCTCCCGGTCGAGGGCCACGATCGTCTCGGCGTTCTGCACGGTGGCCTCGATCTTGCGGCGGTTCCGAACGATGGAGGCATCCTGAACCAGGCGATCGACATCCTTCGGTGAGAAGTTGGCCACCTGATCGGGATCGAAGCCGGCGAAGGCCTTCCGGAACCCGTCCCACTTCTTGTCGATGACCTCCCAGCTGATCCCGGACTGGAACGCGGCCCTGGTGATGACCTCGAAGTAGTCCGAGAGGTCCTTCGGCTGGATCTGCTTGGGAGCCTGCGCCGGCGCCATGCGCCGATGCTACCGCTTGGTTGGGGAACTCGGCTTCAGCTGGAACGGCACGCTGGACAGGACCACTCGAGGCTCGAATAACAGCATCCGCTTGATGAACAGCGCCCGGTTGTTGTGCAGGACCCGATGCCACCAATTGGTGATCGTGAACTCCGGGACGATCACGCTGGCGACCGTGCCGGAGTCGGCCGTGACCCGGCGAACCTCCTCGAGCAGCGGGGGACCGAGGTCACGGAACGGCGCCTCCACGACGTCGAGCCGGACTCCGACCCCTCGCTCTGCCCAGTCCTGGAGGATCCTCGGAGCTTCCTCCGGTTCGGTGGCCAGGAACACGGCTCGGGTCTCCGCGGCACCCAGGCTCAGTGCGTAGTTCACGGCCCGGATCGAGGCGTCATGCGCAGCCGCGACGAACACGAGGGCCACCACACGCTCGGGGATCAGCGGACGGCCGTTGACACCAACCAGGCGACCCTTCTCGACCAGCGCGGGGACGTCGGTGACCACCACTCCGGGCTCCCTGAGGAGCCGCACCTTCAGCCGGAAGGTGATCGGCTTGAGCAGCGCACGAAGGAGAGACCGGCTGTGGAAGAGCTCGGGGATCACCACGGTCACGAAGTCGTTCGGTCCGCGGGGCACCCGCCGAACATGGGCGATGACGTCTCCGACCGGATCACGGCCACCGACGAAGGCGATCGGGTTGAGGTCGGGAGCCATCTCTCGCCAGCCGGCTTCGACCTCGCTCCTGGGACGAACGCCCACGTAGACCGGATCCAGGGAGGCCGGCCTGAACGACCGGATGTACCCCAGGGCCTCAGATGCCGCGGGATCGAGGTCGGTGAGCACGAACACCACGCGATTGAGCCCGCCATCCCCGAACCGGACCACGCCTCGATTGAGCTCACGCGTGACGTGGGCGTAGTGGGTGTGGACCAGATAGAAGAACAGGACGATGAACGGCATCGCGGCGATCACGATCCACGCTCCACCGGAGAACTTCGTGTAGGCCACCACCACCAGCACGAGTCCGGTGGCCACCGCCCCTACGGCGTTGATCACGATGCTTCGGCGCCAGTTCCCCTGTCGCTCCTTGAGCCAGTGCCTGACCATCCCGGTCTGAGACAGCGTGAACGACGTGAACACCCCGACGACGTAGAGCTGGATCAGCCTGGAGACGTTCGCATCGAACGCCCACAGGAGCAGGCTGGCCAGAACAGCGAGCACGATCACGCCGTTGGAGAACACCAAGCGATCGCCGCGATTCTGGAACTGCCGAGGCACGAACCCGTCTCGAGCAAGGATCGACGACAGACGCGGGAAATCCTGATAGGCGGTGTTGGCTGCCAGGATCAGGATCCCCGCGGTGGCCGCCTGGACGAAGAAGAACCCGAACCCCCCGCCGAAGACGGTCCGGGCGATCTGGGAGACCACGGACTGCTCATGGCTCGGCAGCACTCCCGTGTTCTTGGCCATGAACGAGATGCCCAGGAACATGGCGATGGCGATGACCGCCATGATCCCCAATGTCGCGGCGGCGTTCCGAGCCTGGGGCCGCCGGAACGCGGGAACCCCGTTGGAGATGGCCTCCACCCCGGTCAGGGCGGTCGACCCGGATGAGAACGCCCGGAGGATGACGAACACTCCGATGGTGCCCGCAGCGCCCAGAGGAACGACGTGCTCGGGACGCGCCGCTACGGGGCACCCATCCATGCACTGAACAAGGCCGGCGCCCAGCATCACGAATACGGCCACGACGAAGGAGTAGGTGGGGATGGCGAACAGGGTTCCCGATTCCTTCACTCCACGGAGGTTGATCAGGGTGATGAACGCGACGAAGCCAAGCGCCAGCTCGAGCTTCAGATCGCTCAGCTCTGGGGCAGCCGAGGTGATGGCGAACACGCCGGCCGCGACGGATACCGACACGGTGAGCACGTAGTCGGTCAGGAGCGCGGCGGCAGCGACGAGCCCGGGGACCGTCCCAAGATTCTCCTTCGAGACGATGTACGCACCGCCGCCGTTCGGATAGGCGCGGACCGTCTGACGATAGGAGAGCACCACGATGGTCATGACCGCAGCGATCGCCAGGGCGATCGGCATGATGAGATCGAATGCCAGCGCCACGCTGATGGGGGCCAGCACCAGAAGGATCTCCTCGCTGGCGTAGGCCACCGACGACAGGGCATCCGAGGAGAACACCGGAAGCGCCAGGACCTTGGGAAGGAGCTGATGCTCGTGCTGGGCCGTGGAGATCGCACGGCCGAGGACCACCCTCTTCAGGAGGTCGCGGCCTCCCCTCGGTGCTTCGGCCCTCTCTGTTGTCCGGGTCGCCGTGCGGCTCACCTGGTGGCGACCGGTCCGCGGGACCCCTCGGCGGTCTCCTCGTGCGAAGCCGGGTCGGACATCAGCCGAAGGACGTCCTCGTGAAGGCGCGCTTCTCGGCTCGCGTCGACGTACTCACGCCACGCAAGCCATGAACGGAAGAGTGGGCCGATAGCCAGGCCGATGATGATGCCGATGGCCAGGCCGATCACCACTGGAAGCACCTCGTGTGCTCTCTCAGCTTCATGGAGCAAGTGTCGGGCCCGACGCGTAAGGGTGAGGTCAAAGGGGGTCCCGGAGTCGTAAGAAGTCTGTAAAGGAGGCGGGTCGGTGGCGGTCCGGCGGCGGGGGGCCGAAACTCGGGGGGTGAGGTTCGTCCAGCGGTGGCCGGCGGCGCTGCGGGTCACCGTTCCCGCGCTGGTGTTTCCAGCTGCGGTGACGGCCCTCGCCGCCCTGCCGTTCCGGGTCACCACGGCCACCGCTGCCCTCGGCTTCGTGCTGGCGGTGACGGGTGCGGTCCTGGTTGGAGGTTCGGGGGCCGGCCTCCTGGCCTCGGTCGTGTCGTTCCTTGCCCTGAACTTCTTCTTCACCCCTCCGGTGGAGACATTCAGCGTCCGGAAGACGGAGGACCTGGTCGCGCTGGTCGTCTTCCTGATCGTCTCCGCGCTGGTGGGGGCGCTGGTCTCCCGAGCCAACGCTCAGCGGCACCGTGCCGAGCGGCGGGAGCGGGCCGCCCGGCTCCTCCAGCATCTCGGCACCCGGCTCCTGTCGGGAGAGTCCACGGAGAGCGTGCTCGAAAGCTTCGGCCGGGCCCTGGTCGACATCACCGGTCTGTCTCGGTACGAGGTGGTGATGGGGCCGGACGATGGGGTCAGCGCCCAGGTCGGGAGCAGGGATGAACCGGGGATGACCGAGGAGGAGTTCGCCATCATGGTCGGCGACCAACGGGTGGGGGCCATCCGCACGTTCAGCCGTCCGGGCGAGCCCGGCCTGGGGGAGGGCGAGCGGCACCTCATCCAGACCTTCACCGCGCAGATGGCCCTGGCGATGGAGAGCGCGAGGCTGGCGGCCGTGGCGCAGGACGCGCAGGTTGACGCGGAGCGGAGCCACCTCCAGGCCTCATTGCTGCAGTCGGTGACGCACGACCTTCGGACACCCCTGGCTTCCATCACGGCCTCGGTCACCAGCCTCCTCGACGCCGAGGCCGGGCTTTCCCCGGCGGACCGGGAAGAACTCCTGGAGACCATCCGGCAGGAAGCCGAACGCCTCGACCGCTTGGTCCGGAACCTGCTCGACCTCACTCGGCTTCGCGCTGGAGCACTGACCCCATCGAAACGGCCGGCAGCGGTCGACGAGGTCATCGAAGCGGTTCTGGCCCGGCTGAACCCCATCCTCCGCGACCACCGCCTCAACATCGTGTTGCGGGAGGACCTGCCCGAGATCCCCATCGACGTGGTCCAGGTCGATCAGGCGCTCACGAACATCTTGGAGAACGCGGCGAAATACAGCCCTCCTGGATCACAGATCAGCGTGTCGGCGGCGCGGTGGGAAAGCGACGTCCAGGTCCGGATCGCCGATCAGGGAACCGGCATCGACGCCGACCTCCGCAACCAGGTCTTCGACCCGTTCATCCAGGGCGACGGCGCAGTCTCCGGATCCGGGCTCGGCCTGGCCATCGCCCACGCGGTGGTCGTGGCCCACGGAGGGAAGATCTGGATCGAGGATGCTCCGGGCGGAGGCACGGCCGTGGTGTTGCGCCTCCCGGGAACTCGAGCCGCCTGATGGGTGCACGGGTGCTGGTGGTCGACGATGACCCACAGATCCTTCGGGCCGTGGGAACCAGTCTCCGAGCCCGCGGCTACGACGTTCGGACCGCAGGCAACGGAGAGACCGCTCTCGACGCCCTGAGCTCCGAGACCGTGGATGTGGTGATCCTCGACCTCAGCCTGCCGGGGATCGACGGCCATGAGGTGATCGAGCGGCTCCGAGGGTTCTCGGCGGTGCCGGTGCTCGTGCTGTCGGTCCGCGAGTCGCAGGACGACAAGATCGCCGCGCTGGACGCCGGTGCCGACGACTACCTAACCAAGCCCTTCGGGATCGGTGAGCTGCTGGCTCGGATGCGGGCCCTGGAGCGGCGGGCCCACCCCGAGACCTCAGCGGAGCCGGTCCGGCGGTTCGGCGAACTGGAGGTGGATCTCAGCCGACAGCTGGTTCAGCGTTCGGGAGAGCCCGTCCGGCTCACGCCCACCGAGTACCGGCTCCTGGAAGCGTTCGTCACCAATCCGGGCAAGCTCCTCACCCATCGGTGGCTCTTGGGGAAGGTGTGGGGCCCCGGATACGGGACGGAGAACCACTACGTGCGGATCTACGTCCGCCAGCTTCGGCAGAAGCTCGGCGACGAGGCCGCCCGCCCGGAGCTCATCGTGACCGAGCCCGGGCTGGGGTACCGCTGGCAACCCGAGCCTGACGAATCCTAGGGAGCGGCGAGGTCAATCTCGGCGGCCACCGACTGGATCCCCTCGATGCCCAACGACAGGAACTCATCGAGGGGCAGTCCGAGACCGTCCTCCACCTGTGAGATCTCTTCGCGATTCACCCCGGGGGCGAAGGCCTTCTCCTTCAGCTTCTTCTTGACCGACGAGACCTTCATCCCCTCGGCCTTCTGCGGCCGGACCAGCGCCGCGGCAACCAGGAGCCCAGACACCGCATCGGCATGGACCACCGCAGTGGACATGCGGTCGGTGCGGTACGACTCGTGGGCGTGGGCCAGAACTCCGTTGACGACCTTCTCGTCCACCCCAGCTTCACGCAGCCACTCCGCGGCTTGATACGCGTGGCGCTCGGCGTCGTCGTGCGTCTGATCCTGGTCCAGGTCGTGGAACAGCCCAACCAGACCCCAGGAGTCCTCGTCCTCGCCGAAGTGCCTGGCCAGCCGGCGCATCACTCCCTCCACGCTGATGAGATGCCGAACCGTGGTCTCCTTCTCCGCTTTGTCTCGCACCAGGGCCAGAGCCTCAGCTCGCTCCATTGCTCCTCCCGATCCTGTAGGGAACGCTCGACAGCACCACCCTCGGCTCGAACAGCAGCACCCGCTTGATGAACAAGGCTCGGTTGTTGTGGAAGAGTCGGTGCCACCACCGGGTGACCAGCAGCTCGGGCATGATCACCGAGGCCACCGTGGTGGGGTCCCCGGTTACCCGGCGGACCTCCTCCAGGAGTGGCGGCCCGAGGTCCCGGAACGGGGCCTCCACCACGTCGAGCCGGACCTCCACACCCTGTTCGGCCCATGCCTCCAGGATCGCCGGAGCTTCCTCCGGCTCGGTGGCCAGGAACACCGCCCGGGTCTCGGAGGCACCCAGGCTCTTGGCGTAGTTCAGGGCCCGCATGGTGGCGTCGTGGGCGGCCGAGACGAACACCAGGGCCACCACCCGGGCCGGGATCAGGGCTCGGCCGTCGACCTGGACCAGCGCCCGGTCCTCCTGGAGGACCGGGACGTCGGCGATCACCACTCCGGGCTCGGACAACAGACGGAGCTTCAGCCGGAAGGTGACCGGCCGAGTGACGGCCCCCAGGAGCGACCGACTGCGAAACAGCTCCGGGATCACCACGGTGACGAAATCATCCGGTGCCCGCGGAACGCGGCGGACCTGATCGATGACCCCACGAACCGGATCGTCTCCGTTCGCGAAGATCAGCGAGGGGGCCCCGGGCGCCAGCTCCCGCCACCGTGCTTCGGCCTCTTCTGGGGAAAGCCGCCCCACGTAGATGGGGTCCATGGACTCCGGGCGGAAGGATCGCGTGTACCCGAGCGCCTCGGCAGCGGCGGCGTCGATATCGGTGAGCACCAGAACCACTCGGTTGACCCCAACGTCACCGAACCTGACCAGGCGTTGATTGAGCTGCTTCCTGACGGAGACGTAGTGCCGGTGGGTCATGGAGAAGAACCCCACGATGACGGGCATCGCGGCGATGACGATCCATGCTCCGCCGGCAAACTTGGTGATGGCCACGATCACCAGAACCACACCGGTGGCGATCGCTCCGATCCCATTGATGATGGCGCTCCGCTGCCATCCCCGTTCCTTCGTTCTCAGCCATCGTCGAACCATCCCGGTCTGGCTCAGCGTGAAGGCGGTGAAGACGCCGACCACGTACAGCTGGATGAGACGAGTGAGGTCGGCATCGAATGCCCAGACCAGCAGCATCGCCAGTCCCGACAGGACCAGGATCCCGTTCGAGAACACCAGGCGGTCCCCGCGATTCTGGAACTGGCGCGGAACGAAGCCGTCGCGGGCCAGGATCGCCGACAGTCTGGGGAAGTCCTGGTACGCCGTGTTCGCGGCCAGGATCAGGATCAGGGTGGTGAACAGCTGCAAGACGAAGAACATGGCCCCGCCCGAAAACACGGTCTCGCCGATCTGAGCCAGGACGGACTTCGTCTGTTCGAGATGCTCGCCCACGCGAACCTCGAGAGCTCGCGCGAGGAAGGTGATCCCCAGGAACATCGAGATCGAGACTCCGCCCATGATCGCCAACGTCGTCGCCGCGTTTCGTGCCTGCGGACGCTGGAAGGCCTGAACGCCGTCGGCGATCGCTTCCACGCCCGTGAGAGCCGTGGATCCCGACGCGAATGCCTTGAGGATGATGAACAGACTGAGGGCCTGAACGGGATGAAGCTCAGCGTTCGAGGACGAGGCAACGGGGCATCCGGACAGACACTGCACCAGACCCGTCACCAATGTGATGTACACACACACCACGAAGCCGTACGTGGGGATGGCGAACAGGGTGCCGGCTTCCTTGACCCCTCGAAGATTGGCCAGAGCGATGAGGGCGATGAGGCCAACCGCCAACGCCACCCGGTGCTCTTCGAGACTCGGTGCCGCCGAGACGATGGCCACGGTTCCGGCCGTGACGCTCACGGCCACCGTCAAGACGTAGTCCTGGAGGATGGCCGCAGCCGCCACGAGGCCGGGGATCGTTCCCAGGTTCTCGCGGGCCACGATGTAGGACCCGCCGCCTCTCGGATACGCGCGAACGGTTTGCCGGTACGAGGTCACCACGATGGCCAGAACCACCGCCACCATGAAGCCGATCGGGAGCATCACCGAGAATGCCGCAGCCCCGGCGAGGGCCAGGGCGACCATCATCTCCTCGGTGGCGTAGGCCACGGAGGAAAGCGCGTCGGACGAGAAAACCGGCAGGGCCAGGGACTTCGGAAGCAGGTGGTGCTCCGTCTTGGCGCTGGAGATGGCCCTGCCGAGAATGACCCGCTTCAGGGTGTCGCCGACGGTGGCCACCAGGAGATTCTATGCGGGCCTGGTTTCCAAGCCTCCGAACCCACGTTAGCCTTGGGGCCATGCATCTGGTGATCATGGGCTGCGGGCGGGTGGGGGCCGAGCTGACGGTCCAGCTGGCCAAGGCCGGCCATACCGTCTGCATCATCGACAAACGGAAAGAGGCGTTCGAGCGACTCCCTCCGGGATTCAATGCCAAGACCATCGTGGGGATCGGGTTCGACCGAGAGGTGCTGGAGGAAGCCGGCATCAAGGAGGCCGACGGATTCATCGCGGTGTCCAACGGGGACAACTCGAACATCGTCTCGGCCAGGGTGGCACGGGAGCATTACCGCGTCCCCAAGGTCATCGCCCGGATCTACGATCCCCGGCGAGCGGAGATCTACGAACGGCTAGACATCCCCACCGTGGCCACCGTGCGGTGGGCCGCGAAGCAGGTCCAGTACCTCCTGTTCCATGGGAAGGAGACCATGCGGGACACGTTGGCCGGGGGCTCGCTCCTCCACCTGGCGATCGGGATCCCCGAGCACCTGGTGGGCCAGCGAACCGACAGCGTCCACTCCGAAGGGGAGGTTGAGGTCGTGGGGGTCGAGCGCGGAGGCGAGGGGTTCATCCCCACGCCGGAATCCACGTTCAAGGAGGGCGACGTGGCCCACTTCATCGTGCACAAGGACGCCGTCGACAAGTTCGACGTTCTGCTGGAGCCCCTGGCCGAATGAAGATCGTCGTGGCGGGAGCCGGCAACATCGGCCGTCACATGGCCCACGACCTGGTTGAGCGAGGCCATGAAGTCTCGCTCATCGAGCAGGACGCCGACGTGGCCGAACGAGCGCGCCGGGATGTCACCGAAGAGGTGACCATGGTCCTGGGAGACGCCTGTGAGCCATGGGTCCTGGACAAGGCGGACGTGCGCTCCTCAGACGTGATGGTCGCCGCGACGGGGGACGACGAGGACAACCTGGTGATCTCCCTACTCTCGAAGCAGGAGTATGGAGTTCCTAGGGTGGTGGCCCGAGTCAACCACCCCATGAACGAATGGATGTTCAACGAGACCTGGGGTGTGGACGTGGCCATGAGCCCTCCACATGTCCTCACCTCGTTGGTCGAAGAGGCCGTCACGGTGGGAGACCTCGTCCGGCTCCTGAAATTGGAGCGTGGACAGGTCACGCTCGTGGAAATGACCATCGACCAGGATGCCCCCGCCGCCAGCAGACCGATCTACGAGCTGCGGCTTCCGCAGGACTCAGCGATCGTCGCGGTGATCCGTGAGGGGCATGTGGTGATCCCGCAGCCCGAGACGCAGATCGTGGTGGGTGACGAGGTGCTGGCCATCGCTACCCCGGAGACGGAAGCACCGCTTCGGAGCGCGATCCTCGGCCCCGTCGACTCCTGATCGCCGCGGCCGGCTTTCACGTCAAAAACCCGTAAAGGCCCTTCGGGGCAGCCGTATGCGTCGCGCAAAGAGGGGATCGGTCCGAGCCCCGGCGTGATATCCCGGGCCCATGGTTGATCTGCTGATGGTTGGGCTCATCGTCGTTGGCCTCGCGGCGATGTTCGGGATCGCCGCGTGGTTCGACCGGATATGAGCCTCGCCGACGTCCTGGAGCTGATCCTTGCCGTGGCCATGCTCTTCTACCTGACCTACGCCCTGGTGCGGCCGGAGCGCTTCTGACGATGATCACCATCGTCGTCTACTCCGTGCTCCTCATCGCTCTCACTCCACCGCTCGGGAAGTTCATGTACAGGGTGTACACCAGAGACACCTACGGCCGGGTGGAGAGAATCGTCTACCGGGCACTTGGTGTCGATCCTGAGGTCGACCAACCCTGGCGCCGGTACGCCTCGAGCGTCCTGTGGTTCAGCCTGGCCAGCGTGCTCCTGCTGTACGTCCTCCAACGCATCCAGGGCGCAGCGCCGCTCAATCCGCTCGGGCTGGTCGGCGTCGACGAGTACGTGGCCTTCAACACGGCCTCCAGCTTCACCACGAACACGAACTGGCAGGCCTACGGGGGCGAGAGCACCATGACCTACCTCACCCAGATGGCGGGGCTCACCGTCCAGAACTTCGTCTCCGCCGCCGCCGGCATGGCCGTCCTGGTGGCCATGACCAGAGGGTTCGTCCGAACCCACACCGACCAGCTCGGAAACTTCTGGCGTGATCTGGTTCGGGGGACCGTGTACATCCTGCTGCCCATCTCTGCCGTGGTTGCTCTGATCCTGGTGACACAGGGTGTCGTGCAGACCCTGTCCGACTCGGCCCAGGTCACCGGGATCCAGGGGTTCGACCAGATCCTGGCCCGCGGACCGGTGGCATCGCAGATCGCCATCAAGCAGCTCGGCACCAACGGAGGCGGCTTCTTCAACGTCAACTCTGCCCATCCGTTCGAGAACGCCACACCGCTGTCGAACTTCCTACAGATGTTCCTGATCCTGGCGATCCCGGCCGGGCTCACATACACGTTCGGCAAGATGGTCAAGAGCACGAGACAGGGATGGGCCATCTTCGCGGCCATGTTCTTCCTGTTCGTTGGCGGACTGGCCATGACGGTTCCCTCCGAGCGCGGCCGTTCGGTGGCCATGGAGGAGGCCGGGGTCACGGCCTCTGACGGCAACCTCGAGGGGAAGGAGATCCGTCACGGGGTCGACGAGTCGGCTCTGTGGGCGGTGGCCACCACGGATGCCTCGAACGGCAGCGTGAACTCGATGCACGACTCCTACCGGCCGCTCGGGGCCGTGGCTCCCATGTTCAACATGGCCATCGGCGAGGTGATCTTCGGCGGAGTCGGAAGTGGCCTCTACGGGATGGTGTTCTACGTGGTCATCGCGGTGTTCATCGGGGGCCTGATGATCGGCCGGACACCCGAATACCTGGGAAAGAAGATCGGCTCCCGGGAAGTGAAGCTCTCCGTGTTGGCCGTCCTCGTCCCCTTCTTGCTGCTCCTGGCGCTGGCAGGCATCGCGGTGGTGATTCCGGCAGGGACCGACCCCCGTCTGAACCTTGGACCCCACGGATTCAGCGAGATCTTCTATGCCTGGCTGTCGATGGGCAACAACAACGGCTCGGCGTTCGCAGGCATCACGGTGAGCGGACCCTTCTATGCCGTCTCCGGGGGGCTATTGATGATCGCGGTTCGGTTCGTCCCGCTGTTGGCCGCCCTGGCCCTCGGAGCCAGCGTCGGAAAGCAGGGAATCGTACCGGTAACCCCCGGGACGCTCCACACCGACACCCGGCTGTTCGTGATCCTTCTGATCTTCGTGATCGTCATCATCGGGGCCCTCACCTTTCTTCCGGGCCTGGCGCTGGGGCCGATCGTGGAGTTCCTCCAGGGGAGGGTGGTCTGATGGCCGTGGCTCGGGTGAGCACGCCCACCTCGGAGCATGCGGCGCTGCGGTCTCGGCCCCTGTTCGACCCCCCCATCGTGAAGCGAGCGATCTGGGACAGCCTGGTCAAGCTCAACCCGTCCACCCTATGGAGAAACCCGGTCATCTTCGTGGTCGAGGTCGTCTCCGTGGTGGTCACCATCCGGGTGGTCGCCGACATCGTTGGCAGCGGGCCGATCGCCTTCGACACGGCCATCGCCCTTGGCCTGTGGTTCACGGTGCTGTTCGCGAACTTCGCGGAAGCCATGGCTGAAGGCCGCGGAAAGGCGCAGGCTGACTCGCTCCGAAGGACCCGCCAGGATCTGGTAGCGCGACGCCTGACCCCCGATGGACGGGAAGAGTCGATCCCGGCCTCCAAGCTTCGGAAAGGTGACCTGGTGATGGTGCAGGCAGGCGAGCTGATCCCCGGGGACGGAGAGATCGTGGAGGGGATCGCCTCCGTGGACGAGTCGGCCATCACCGGAGAGTCCGCCCCGGTGATCCGGGAGGCCGGAGGGGACCGTTCTGCCGTGACCGGAGGGACCAAGGTTCTCTCTGATTGGATCAAGGTTCGGATCACCGCGGAGCCCGGCCAATCGTTCATCGACAGGATGATCGACCTCGTGGAGGGCGCCAGCCGACAGAAAACGCCAAACGAGATCGCTCTGTCGATCCTGCTTGCGAAGTTCACGATCATCTTTCTGATCGTCGTGGTGGTTCTCCAGCCCTTCGCCATCTACTCCGGTGGCCGAGTCTCCGACGCGGTCCTCATCGCGTTGTTCGTGTGTCTCATCCCAACAACCATCGGGGGGTTGCTGTCGGCCATCGGCATCGCCGGCATGGACCGGCTGGTACAGCAAAACGTCCTGGCCATGAGCGGGAGGGCCGTGGAGGCAGCCGGCGACGTGTCCACGCTTCTCCTTGACAAGACCGGCACCATCACCATGGGGAACCGGCAAGCCGTGAACCTGATCCCAGCTCCGGGCGTCAACGAGCGGGAGTTCGCGGAGATCGCGCAGATCGCCTCCCTGCCCGACGAGACTCCGGAGGGACGGTCGATCGTGGTCCTGGCCAAAGAACGCCACGGCCTGCGGGAGCGGGGCCTGATGGAGACGCGATCCACCTTCGTCCCGTTCACGGCCCAGACTCGAATGAGCGGAGTGGACCTGGACGGAAACCAGATCCGCAAGGGAGCCGTGGACGCAGTCACGAAGTGGGCCGGAACAGAGCTTCCCGTGGAGCTGTCGGCAGAGGTGGAGCGGATCTCCAAAGCCGGGGGAACCCCTCTGGCGGTGGCCAGGAACCACGAGCTCATGGGCGTCGTCGAGCTGAAGGACGTGATCAAGGAGGGCCTCATCCAGCGGTTCGCCCAGCTTCGCCGGATGGGGATCCGCACCGTGATGATCACCGGTGACAACCCGCTCACCGCCGCAGCGATCGCCGAGGAATCGGGGGTCGACGACTTCCTGGCCGAGGCCACTCCCGAGGCCAAGATGGCGCTCATCAAGGACGAGCAGGCCGGAGGTGTCCTGGTGGCCATGACGGGCGACGGGACGAATGACGCTCCCGCGCTCGCTCAGGCCGACGTCGGGGTGGCGATGAACACCGGCACATCCGCGGCCAAGGAAGCAGGGAACATGGTCGACCTCGACTCCAACCCCACCAAGCTCATGTCCATCGTGGAGATCGGCAAGCAGCTCCTGATCACCCGAGGAGCCCTGACCACGTTCTCAATCGCCAACGACGTCGCCAAGTACTTCGCCATCATCCCCGCTTTGTTCGTGGGAACCCTGCCCGTCTTGGAACGACTGAACATCATGCAGCTCGAGACACCAGAATCTGCCATCCTCTCAGCGGTCATCTTCAACGCGCTTATCATCGTTGCCCTGGTCCCCCTCGCGCTGCGGGGAGTTCGCTACCGGCCGATGGGTGCAGACGCCCTCCTCCGGCGAAACCTCCTGATCTACGGGCTGGGGGGGATCGTGGTCCCGTTCGTCGGGATCAAGCTCATCGATCTGCTGCTCGGCCTGGTGAACTTCCCATGAGGGCCAACGCGATCCGAGCGCTCCGAGCACTGGTGGTGCTCTCGATCCTCACAGGGTTGCTCTACCCCCTGGCCATCACCGGTGTGTCCCAGCTGTTCCTGGGAACCGAGGCCGACGGGTCGCTCCTGGAGGTCGGTGGCCGATCCTTGGGGAGTCGCCAGATCGGACAGCTGTGGGAGGGGGACCAGTGGTTCTACGGCCGCCCATCCTCCGTCGACTACGACGCGTCCACGTCCTCGGGGTCCAACCTGGGCCCCAGCTCAGCCGAGCTCTCGGCCCTGTTCGAGGAACGCATCGCGGCGATCCTCGATCTCGAGAGCCCCTACACCGCCGACCTCCAGCCCGGGGACATCCCGGCCGACCTGGTGACCGCGTCGTCCAGTGGGCTCGATCCGCACATCAGCCCGGAAGCCGCACGCTTCCAGGCGCCCCGCGTGGCAGATATCCGGGAGATTCCCGTGAACCGACTCCTGTCCCTGATCGAGGAACACACCCAGGGTCCCACGCTCGGGTTCCTCGGCCGGCCCCGGGTCAACGTCCTGGAGCTGAACCTCGCGCTGAACAGGATGGCCGAACGATGAAGCGAGGACGGCTCCGTGTGTATCTGGGCTACGCGGCCGGGGTGGGCAAGACCTTCGCCATGCTCGGCGAGGGCCACCGGAGGAACGAGCGAGGGACCGACGTGGTGATCGGGTATTTCGAGCCTCACGAGCGTCCCAAGACGATCGCCCTGGCGCAGGATCTGGAGACGATCCCCCGCCGGTCCATCGAGTACGCCGGCAGGACGTTCGAGGAGATGGACGTCGGTGCCATCATCTCCCGGGCGCCGGAGGTTGCGCTCGTCGACGAGCTCGCCCATACGAACGTGCCCGGCTCGCGCAACGAGAAGCGCTGGCAAGACGTGGAGGAGCTTCTCGAGGCCGGCATCACGGTCATCACCACCCTCAACCTGCAACACATCGAATCGCTGAACGACGTCGTGGAGCGGATCACCGGCGTCAGGCAGCAGGAGACAATTCCCGACGATGTTGTCCGTCGAGCCGACCAGATCGAGCTCGTCGACATGTCGCCGTGGTCCCTTCGTCGGAGGATGGCTCACGGAAACGTCTATCCGCCCGAGAAGATCGATGCGGCGCTGGCCAACTACTTCCGAGAAGGCAACCTCACCGCTCTGCGAGAGCTCGCGCTCCTGTGGGTTGCCGACCGCGTCGACGAGTCGCTCCAGGGCTACATGGAAGAGCACGGCATCCAGGCGCCGTGGGAGACCAGAGAGCGGGTGGTGGTGGCGGTCTCGGGTGGCGCAGACGGTGAGCGCCTCATCAGGCGGGGGGCCAGAGTGGCTCGACGGCGAAACGGCGAGCTCCTGGCCGTCCATGTGGCGACCGGAGACGCGGTTCCCGACGAGACCCGCGAGCGTCTGGCCCGGTTCCGCGATCTCGTTGCAGATGTCGGGGGGACGTTCCACGAAGTCGCCGGGGCAGACGTGGCAACGGCGATCCTTGATGTGGCCAGGGCTGAGAACGCCACACTGATCATCCTCGGCGCCAGCAGCCGTCCCAGGTGGTCCGAGCTCCTCCGGGGGTCGGTGATCAACCGCCTGATCCGTGGGTCTGGCCCCATCGACGTGCATGTCATCTCCGGGGAGACCTCCGACCGGCCGTCGGGGATGCCGATCCGACGCGCTCCCGGCCCCTCCATCCCGGTCCGCCGCCGGCTCGTGGCGCTCGCGCTGACCGTGGCGGGACTCCCGCTGGTGACGGCGGCTCTCGTCCCCCTGCGCGCGGAGATCGGGTTCGCCAGCGTCCTGCTGGTCTACCTCTGCTTGGTGGCAGCGATCGCCGCGATCGGCGGGTGGTGGCCGGCGCTGGCTGCAGTCGTGGGAGCCTCACTACTCGCCAACTTCTACTTCACCGAACCGATCCACACGTTCACGATCGCCGACCCCGAGAACGTCCTGGCCATCGTGGTGTTCCTGGTGATCGCCGCGCTCATCAGCGGGCTCGTCCACGTGGCCACCCTGCGGCGCGCACAGGCGGAGGCGGCCAGAACCGAGGGGGAGACCCTTGCCAGGCTGGCCGGATCGGTGCTCCGGGACGCCGATCCGCTCCCCCAGCTCCTCGAGCAGCTCAGGACCACGTTCAATCTCGGCGGGGTGGCGATCATCCGTCGAGAAGGGAACCACTGGCACACGGAAGCCGTGTCGGGGACCCCGCCGGCCCGAGGTCCCAGCAGTGAGGTCGACTCCTTCACCCTGGCCGATGACACCAGGCTCTTGCTGGATCGTTCGCTACCGGCAGAGGACCGCCGGGTCCTGTCCGCGTTCGCCGCGAGCCTCGCCATGGTCGCTCGGAGCCGGCATCTCGAGGAGCAGGCTGCCGGGGCGGCCGAGGTTGCCGAAGTGAACGAGCTGCGCGCGGCGATCCTGGCCGCGGTGTCACACGACCTCCGGACTCCGCTGGCGTCCATCAAGGCCTCCGTGTCGAGCCTCAGGCAGGAGGACGTCGAGTGGTCACCCGAGCAGACCAGCGAGTTCCTGGAGGCCATCGAGGACCAGACCGACCGGCTCAACGCCCTGGTCGGAAACCTCCTGGACATGAGCAGGGTTCAGACCGGGGCACTGGACCTGGTGTCACGCGCGGTGGGACTCGACGAGGTGGTGCCGGCAGCGCTGGCGTCGGTGGCGGACGATGCGGTCCGCATCGAGGTCGACGTGCCGGAGTCTCTCCACCGCGTCCGCGCCGACCCCGCACTCTTGGAACGGGCCGTGGCGAACCTCGTCTCCAACGCGGTGGCGTGGTCCCCTCCCGAACGACCGGTTCGGGTCCAGGCCTCCGAGCACGGCGGCCGCGTCGAGCTCCGAGTGGTGGATCGGGGGCCGGGCATCCCGGCGGAAGATCGCGGCCGGGTCTTCGAGCCGTTCCAGCGACTCGGCGACCGCTCCAATGGAGGGGTCGGACTGGGGCTGGCGGTGGCGAAGGGCTTCGTGGACGCCATGGGAGGCAACCTCTCGATCGAGGACACACCGGGAGGAGGGTTGACCGCGATCGTGTCACTCGAGGCAGCCCCGTGACCCGCGTGCTGGTCGTCGACGACGAGCCTCAGATCGTTCGAGCGCTCCGCACGAACCTTCGCACCCGCGGGTACGACGTCGAGTCGGCTCCAGACGGCGAGACCGCCCTTCGCGCTGCAGCCAAGCATCCACCGGACGTGGTGGTCCTGGACTTGGGGCTGCCGGGGATCGATGGGATCGAGGTCATCCGGGGGCTCCGAGGCTGGTCGAGCGCCCCGATCATCGTGCTCTCGGTACGGGAGCGCGAGACCGACAAGGTCCGAGCCCTGGACGCGGGGGCCGACGACTACGTCACCAAGCCGTTCGGCATGGATGAGCTGCTGGCCCGGCTGAGGGCTGCCGTACGGCGATCGACGCCGGCAGACGACGAGCAGCCAGCCGTGGCGACCCCGGACTTCACGATCGACTTCAGCACGAAGCGGGTCCGGCGAAACGGGGACGAGGTCCGGCTCACTCCCACCGAGTGGCATCTGGTCGAGTTCCTGGTGCGGCATGCGGGGAAGCTGGTGAGCCAGCGA
The DNA here is from genome assembly GCA_036833435.1 of Actinomycetota bacterium. Lineage (GTDB taxonomy): Bacteria > Actinomycetota > UBA4738 > UBA4738 > CALAEC01 > DAITPV01. The sequence continues at coordinate 17,420 of DAITPV010000005.1, forward strand.
CAGCTCCTCCAGGAAGTGTGGGGTCCGAGCTATGAGGGAGAGACCAACTACCTGCGGGTGTACATGGCCCAGATCCGCCGAAAGCTCGAGCCCGATCCGGCAAGGCCCCAGTACTTCATCACCGAGGCAGGGATGGGATATCGCTTTGAGCTACCCGCTGAGGAAACAGCCAGCTAGGCGAACTCGAAGCGAGGGTTGACCATCCGGTGAGACCCGTTGTCGTTTGCGATGACTCCCTCGAGCACGACCGGGGTGCCCAGAGTCAGGCCGGGGATGTGGCTCCGCCCCAGCCACGATGCCGTGACCTCTCCCGTCCCGTCGCCCACCACGGCCTCCAGGGTGACGGAGCCGTTCATCGGCCGAAGGGTCAGGCGGCGCACCTGACCGGCCACCCGGACGGGCTCGCGGCTGGGACATGCGGCGATCCGGCGCGACCCGGGAATGCTCTCCGCCCAGTCACGGATCTCCTCGGCCAGTCGTTCCTCGTCCGACTCCCGGAAGCGATGGAAGAGATTGGTGAACCAGCCCACCCACCCAGGCTAACTCGCTTTGGTGGTCACTGCCGCGGCTTCGGGGCTGGGAGGATCACTTTCGGGGACCAGCTCAGCGGTCTTGAGCCGCTTCGAGTACCAGATCGCCCCACCGACCACGGCAAGGGAGGCCACCGCGACCACCGCTCGGACCACTCCGTCGTCGGCGAAGGAGACCACCAACGGGGCAGCCAGCAGGGCCACCAGGTTCATCACCTTGATCAAGGGGTTGAGCGCGGGCCCCGCGGTGTCCTTGAACGGGTCGCCGACCGTGTCCCCGATCACCGTGGCCTTGTGGGACTCGGACCCCTTGCCTCCGTACAGGCCTTCCTCGATGAGCTTCTTGGCGTTATCCCACGCCCCTCCGGAGTTCGACAGCATGACCGCAAGGAGCTGTCCCGTGAGGATCGCTCCCGCCAGGTAGGCGCCCAGGGCTTCGGCCTCCAGGGCGAAGCCCACGAATACGGGCGCCAGGACGGCCAGCAGTCCGGGCGTCAACAGCTCCCGCAACGACGTCCGGGTGCAGATGTCCACCACCCGGCCGTAGTCCGGGACCTCGGTGCCATCCATGATCCCGGGGTGGTCCCGGAACTGGTTGCGGACCTCCACCACGACCTGGGCCGCCGCCCGGCCCACGGCCCGGATGGCCAGGGCGGAGAACATGAATGCGATCGACCCCCCGATCAGCAGACCGACCAGAACATCGGGGTGGTTGATCCGGATGTCCAGGCCTCCGCCGACGGCCTGCTCGAACGATCCGAACAACGAAGTGGCCGCGATCACCGCGGTGGCGATAGCCATCCCCTTGGTGATGGCCTTGGTGGAGTTCCCCACCGCGTCGAGACCAGCGAGGATCTCCGCCGGCTTCCCGTCGAACTCGCCGGACATCTCCGCGATCCCCTGAGCGTTGTCGGCCACCGGACCGTAGGTGTCCATCGACACGATGACCCCCACCGTCGTAAGCATCCCCATCCCGGTGAGCGAGATGAAGTACAGACGCTCGGCGGTGTTGTCCCCCAACAGAAACGCGCCGGTCATCGTTGCCGCGATCAGCAGGATGGAGTACACCGTGGACTCCAGCCCCACCGAGAAGCCCGACAGGATCGTCGTCGCCGCGCCCGTCTTGGACGCCTCGGCGATCTCCTGGACCGGCTTGCGCTTGGTGGAGGTGAAGTGTTCGGTGATGACCTGGATCAGGCCGGCCAGGACCAGGCCCATCACCACGGCCCAGAACACCCTGATGTCGTCCACGTACAGCTCGGCCACCACGTACACCGCGGCGGCCGACAGGATGGCCGAGAGGAAGAACCCCCGGTTGATGGCCTTCATCCCGTGCTCGGTCTCCGACCGGGGACGGACCGCGTAGATCCCCACGATCGAGGTGATGACCCCGATGGCCCGGACAAACAGGGGGAACATCACGCCGACGATCGCGCCCTCCGGCGAGCCCGCGAACGCTGCAGCTCCCAGGATGATCGACGCCACCAGGGTGACCTCGTAGGACTCGAACAGGTCGGCGGCCATCCCCGCGCAGTCACCCACGTTGTCACCCACGTTGTCGGCGATCACCGCCGCGTTGCGCGGATCATCCTCCGGGATGTTCTTCTCCACCTTCCCCACCAGGTCCGCGCCCACGTCGGCAGCCTTGGTGAAGATCCCCCCACCCACTCGCATGAACATGGCCAGCAGCGCTCCGCCGAAGCCGAAGCCCACCAGCACGGACGTGGCGTCCTCCTTGTAGATCAGCAGGATCGCTGCGGCGCCCAGGAGTCCCAGCCCGACGGTGAACATGCCCGCCACCCCGCCGGTCCGGAACGCCAGGGTCATGGCCCTGCGGAGGCCCGCCTCCCGGGCCGCATTGGCAACTCGGACGTTGCCTCGCACGGCCAGCCACATCCCGGCGAAGCCGGTGATCGCGGAGAACCCCGCACCCAGGACGAATGCCAGCGACCGTCCGAACCGGATGGAGAAATCGCTGGCATTCACCGGGTCGACCGGGAGGACGAAGAACAGTGCGATGGCCAGGATGCCGAGGAACAGCCCCACGGTCCGGAACTGCCGGTTCAGGTACGCACGGCTCCCCACCTGGATGGCCTCGGCGATCTCGCGCATCTTCGGGGTGCCCTCCGGCGCCGCCAGGACCCCGCGGCGAAGCACGTACGCCACCACCAGAGCCAGGAGGGAGATCCCCAGGATGATCAGCAGGACGTTTTCTTCGAACGAGCCGAAGACGGCCTCGATAGAGCCGCCTTCTTGGCCCAACGGGTGCACCGGGGCGTTCCTCCTAGGGATGGACGGGGCTGGAAACCGTCGGAGTATAGCCTAGCGTCGTTCGGCCTCCCCAGGCGTTTGCGCCCCCCGTAACAACGCACCGAGCACAGGAGGTGTCAACACCGCGGTGACCACCGCCATGGCCACCACCACCGCGTAGAGCGAGGCGTCGAACACGCCGAGGCCGAGCGCCACGGTCGCCACGATGAGGCTGACCTCTCCCCGCGGGATCATCCCCACCCCGACCGCCAGCGCGGACCGCTGCCCGAGTCCCCATGCCCCCAGCCAACCGGCGGCCAGCTTGGTGACCACCGCCACGGCCACCACGGCGGCGGTCAGCCCCAGGGTGTCGGCCTCGACGAACACCCCGAGGTCCAGCCTGCTCCCGGTCACCGCGAAGAAGAAGGGGACCAGAAGCTCGGCCACCGGCTCGATCTGGGTGGCCACCTCTTCCTTCCGGAACTCGAACACCAGACCCGCAAGGAAGGCTCCGACGATGGCCGCCAGCCCGATGGTCTCCGACAGCGCCGCCAGCCCCAGGGTCAGGAGCACCGCGACCAGGAACGGCGAGTCGGGGATCCCCGGGACCCGCACCAGCCCCGACAGGCGCCTGGTGAGCCCGGGTCCGGCCAGGACAACGACGCCGACGAACGCCACCACGATCAGCATGGTCAAGGTCACCGACAACGAGGAGACGTCGCCCACGGCCAGGCCGGCGATCAACGCCAGGACTCCGAGGGCCAGGATGTCGTCGACCACGGCCGCCCCCACGATCACTCGGCCGGCCGCGCTACGGGTGGCCCGGTAGTCCGTGAGCACCCGGGCGGCGATGCCCACGCTGGTGGCCATGACCGCCGCCGCGGTGAACAGCGCGACCTGGTGACCGTGCCCCAGGCCCCGAACCACCGCGTACCCCAGCCCCAGCCCCAGCAGCTGCCCGATCACCGCCACCAGGACGGCGGCCCGGCCCACCCGGCGGAGGTCGGCCAGATCAGTGTCCAGACCCACCCGGAAGAGCAGGATGATCACCCCGAGCTGGGCCAGGAGGTCGAGCACGTCTCCCCCGGACACCCACCCCAGGACCGATGGTCCCACGATGACTCCGGCCAGCAGCTCGCCGACGACCGCCGGCTGGCGGAAATGCTGGAAGAGCTCGCCGAGGATCTTGGCCGCGGCGAACAGAACGAACAGCTGGACAAGGACCGACGGGCCCTCCATTGCCTCCCTCCGAAAAACGAAAGGGGCACCGGTCGCCGACCAGGCTTCCCGGCACCCCTAACTCGCGGAAATCCTACCTCGCCGGGGTACCCTGGGCCCCGACTTGCCGCCCATCGAGCACTCTAGGTAGGCTCCGCCCTCGTGCCCACGGGGACCCACCGAGCCAGGCGCACGGGCATCCGCTGGCCCGTCATCGCCATAGCCCTCGCCGCCCTCCTTCTCCTGGGGGGCGGTGCCTGGTTCCTGTTCTTCCGCGAGGGCGGTATCTCGCTGGGCGGGGACGACGTTCCGGAGTTCTCGTTCGAGCTGGGGAAGGTCGGAGGTGCGGCGGCCACCAGCGGCGAGACGGCGTCCGCCGAGGAGCTGGACGCAGCCGCGGAAGATGTGCGGGAGACCCTCGACGCCATGTACGTCGCGGGGTTCATCGACCCGTCCAAGTGGGAGAACGGCCAGTTCCCTGAAGTCCTCGACGCGTTCAGCCAGGACGCCAGAAGGCGCGCGGAGCGCGACCTCCCCAACCTCACCCTGGGAGACGACGCCCAGCAGGTGGCCTCGGTCGCTCCGGACGTTGGCCGGCTTTCGATCCGGTTCCTGGTGGGGGAAGGCGGGGAGCTGACCGCAGCCGTGGCCGCCACCTCGTTCGCGGCCGGGGGTGAGCTGAACGACGGCCGCCCGCTGATCGTCCAGCACCAGGGCTCCTATTACATGCACCCCGGCGACGACGGCTGGGAGATCGTCGGGTACCAGGTCAAGGGCATCGTCACCAACGGCACCACCGGCCAGGGATCCCCGGAGGCGACGTCCTCATGAGAAGGGCGACCTGGGTCGTGGTGCTGTTCGTTGCTCTGATGGGGTGGGTGGCGGGTGGCGCGCTCCTGTCGGAGCCACCGGGGGCGGACGCCCAGAGCCCGGGGGTGTCGTTCGGCCACGTCGTGGAGGGCGAGTCGGTCCCCACGGGTGGGAACCAGCCCTTCTACATCGTGGCCATCGGCAGCGACGCCCGCCCAGGCGTGTGCGAGCCGGTGGAGGCGTGTCTGGCCGACTCCATCCACCTGATCGGGGTGAATCCCAAGGAGAAGTCGGCCAGCATCCTGGGGTTCCCCCGAGACTCCTACGTGAACATCCCCGGCTTCGGGACCCAGAAGATCAACAACGCACTGGCCCACGGAGGCCCGCAGCTCGTGGCCCAGACCGTGGGCGAGCTGGCCGGCGTGGAGGTGAGCTACTACCTGCTGACCTCGTTCGAGGGGCTCCGGCACATGGTGGAGGACCTCGGCGGGATCGAGGTGGAGATCCCGTACGCCATGAGCGACGCGTCGTCCGGCGCCACGTTCGAGGCAGGCCCACAGACCCTGGACGGGCAGCAGGCCCTAGCGTTCGCCCGCAACCGGAAGGACACCCCGAACGGTGACTTCAGCCGGTCCGAGAACCAGGGGCTGCTGATCCTCGGCGCCCTGGAGCAGCTCCGTCAGGACGTCCGCCGCGACCCGCTCCAGCTCCTGAGCTGGGTCGTCATCGGGATGGAGGACGTTCAGACCGACCTGGAGCTCACCGAGGTGTTCGACCTCATGGTCACGTCCCTGGCGGTCGATCCCAAGGACGTGGTCAACATGGTGACCCCCGGCGGCATCGGGTCCGCGGGCGGGGCCAGCATCGTCACCCTGGGCAGCGATGCGGACGCGGTGTTCGCCGACATCGCCGACGACGGACTCCTCGAGGCCCCCGCGTCCGAGGAAACGACCGAAGAAGAGACCGGCTGATCTCAGGGCCCCGCCGCATCACGGTGACGGCCGGGGCGGAACACGTGGATCAGTGAGTCGATCAGCGATTTCCGTGACTCCCTGCTGAACAGGTAGATCCCCAGCCCGAGAGCCACATAGGCGATGGCGAATCCGTAGCGCACCGCGGAATTGGCGAAGGCGAACTGGCCGAGGAACAGGACCAGCAGAGCAACGGCTTCCTTGACCGAGATCGACAGGTTGGCGATGACCGCCACCGCGAACAGGGACTGGGCCGCGGTGAGGAACACCTCCTCCACCTGGGTGGGATCGAGATGCATGGGGTTGAAGAACCCGGACCCCGGCCCGGCCTCTCCTCCCCCGATGGCGAACACCAGGGGAAGCGTCCCCACCAGCAGCGTCCACTGGTTCACCTTCGAGGAGATCAACGTCCCCAGCCCGGCCTGCGCCTTGAGCCGGAGGGTGAACAGGATGGCGATGATCATCTCCGGGGCCTCGGAAGCCAGGGGCGCCACCCACTGGATCAGGAAGAAGGTGCTGATCCCGAACTGGGAGCCGATCTCGATCAGCCCATCGGCGAAGTGCTCCGCAACCAGCAGGATGGCCACGGCCGAGTACAGGAACAGCAACACGGTGGTCACCCGGCGGGTGGTGCGTGGAAGGGCCCCGATGGCCGCGGCCGCCCCGATCAGCTCGGGCTCCTCAACCTCCTGCTTGGCGGCCCGGATGATGTACGCCACGAACATCCCTCCCAGGACCACCGTGTCCAGGAGCGAGAGCTGCCCTCTGATGGGGATGGAGAACCCCCACAGCGTGGCGATCAACAGGAACCCGACGTCCGTCCGCTGCGCCTTTCGGAGCTCCACCGAGCGTTTCCCCGTCTTGGCCCAGAAGATCAGGACCACCGCGGCCCATCCCACCCCGATCAGCAGCCGATTGGCTCCGGTCATGTTGGCGATGGCCAGGTGGCGCTTGGCCTCGTCGCCCTGGCCGGCCCGGTAGGCCAGGAATAGGTCGACCGCGTATTCGGGGAGCACGGCGATCAGCGCCAGCACGGCGATGGCCAGGGTCTGGGAGATGTCCAGCTGGGCCACTTCCGCGGCCCAGGCCAGCAGGAACGCCGCGGCGAGGATGGCCACGGCATACAGAGAGGTCTCCATGACCAGCGGGGCGTGGAACAGCTCGAACCGCACGGTCAGCGCCGGCAGCGGGCCCAGGATCGCCAGGATCAGCGACGGACGGAGGAGCGAGGGCGGCTCCGTCGGGACGGGGAGAGTGTGCTTGCGTTCGGACACTGAGGCCGCAGGATACCGGGCGGAGAGATCACCGGTCCGTGGGAACATGGCCGCGTGGACGCCCCTGGATTCCTCGAGACGTTGCTGGCCGAGGAAGGCGTCTCCGACAGACTGGCCCACCTGGAGCGGCTCCCCGCTCGGGACCCGAAGGCCGAGCCACACCCCGGTCTCCCCCCACCGCTCCCCGACAGGCTGCGGCTCCTGGGCATCAAGGGGCTGTACCCCCATCAACGTGCTGCCCTCGAGCTGATCGAGGGTGGCCGCAACGTCATCGTGGCCACCGGCACCGCCAGCGGGAAGACCCTCGTGTACAACCTGGCCTTCGCCGAGCGGGCCATCGAGGACGACCGGGCCACGGCGCTCTACCTGTTCCCCACCAAGGCGCTGGCCCGCGATCAGCTCCGGCAGATCAGAGACCTGCGGCTGCCGCAGATCAAGGCCGCCGTGTACGACGGGGACACGCCCCGCCAGGAGCGGACCATGATCCGGCGCACCGCCAACCTAGTGCTGTCGAACCCCGACATGCTCCACGCCGGGATCCTCCCCGGCCACGCCCGGTGGGCCGACTTCTTCCTCCGCCTGGCGCTGGTGGTGGTGGACGAGGCCCACACCGCTCGAGAAATGTTCGG